>NZ_CAJCKG010000034.1:0-32716 GCF_903970945.1 Curtobacterium sp. ME26 | reverse complement strand
GTGTACGCTTCCGATCTGCCGTCGGGGGCGGCGTGCCCGGCGACGGGCGCGACCTGGCGGCGTGCGGGCGTCACCTGCTCGCGGGTGCCCTGGAGCAGGGTCTCGCGGTGTCCCTCCAGTGCCTCGGGCAGCGCGTGCAGCCGTCCGGCGACGTCCTGCCAGTCGTCCGTCGTCGCCGTCGCCATGAGGTCGAGCACGTCGCGGAGCTCCTGGGCGGGGCTCTGGATGACGTTGAGGTCGCGCAGGTGCAGTCGACGGTCGTGCGACTCCACGACGAGGTCGAGCTCGGCGCCGAGGTCGGTCTTCGTCACGCGGTCGACGGCGTCCACGGCGTCCGTCGCGTCGAGCGTCCGGCGCGCTGCACGGGCCGCGTCGGCGAGGGCTTCGGCACCCGCGGGGGACGTGTCGCCGTACCCGTCGGTGCGACCCGGAGCGCCGATGTACGTGGCGACGGTGGGGTCGAGGTCGACGAGGGTGGTGACCCAGTCCTCGGCGACGCGGTCGACGGCGGAGGGCTGGCGGACGGGTCGGTTGTCGCTCATGCCCCGACCCTACCCACGGGTCGGGTGCGCGCCGGTGCGGTCCCGCGCGTCAGTGCGCCGCGGCCTCCCAGTTCGGACCGACGCCGACGGACACGTCGAGCGGCACGCTCAGCTCGGCGGCTCCGCCCATGCGGGTCCGCAGGACCTCCTCGACCCGCTCCTGTTCGCCGGGCGCGACCTCGAGGATGAGCTCGTCGTGCACCTGGAGCAGCAGGCGGGAGGCCATGCCGCC
Source organism: Curtobacterium sp. ME26 (assembly GCF_903970945.1). Taxonomy (NCBI): domain Bacteria; kingdom Bacillati; phylum Actinomycetota; class Actinomycetes; order Micrococcales; family Microbacteriaceae; genus Curtobacterium; species Curtobacterium sp. ME26. Next base: position 31,942 of record NZ_CAJCKG010000034.1, on the reverse strand, counting down.
CTCGCGGAGGTCCTCGTCGACACCGAGCATCGCGATCTTCATGATGTCTGCCGCAGAGCCCTGGATCGGCGCGTTCAGCGCCGCGCGCTCGGCGTTCTCGCGGAGCACGCGGTTCGGGCTCTTCAGGTCCGGGAAGGGGCGACGGCGACCGAAGATCGTCTCGGTGTAGCCGTCCTCACGCGCCTGCTCGACGACGCCGCGCAGGTAGTCGCGGACGGAGCCGAAGCGCGCGAAGTACTCGTTCATGAGCGTCCGGGCCTCGGACTGCTCGATCCGGAGCTGCTTCGACAACCCGAACGGGCTCAGGCCGTACGCCAGGCCGTAGGACATGGCCTTGACCTTCGTGCGCATCTCGGGGCTGACGTCCGCCGGCTCGACACCGAAGACGCGCGCGCCGACGAAGCGGTGCAGGTCCTCGCCCTCGTTGAACGCCTGGATGAGCCCCGGGTCGCCGGACAGGTGCGCCATGATGCGCATCTCGATCTGCGAGTAGTCGGCGGTGACGAGCGTCGTGTACGGCTCCGCGACCGCGAAGGCCGAGCGGACCCGCCGCCCGACCGCGGTCTTGACGGGGATGTTCTGCAGGTTCGGGTCGTTCGACGAGATGCGGCCCGTGCTGCTGCCGGTCTGCTCGTAGCTCGTGTGGATGCGGCCCTCGACGACCGCGGCGTCGAGGGTGTCGACGATCTGCCGGAGCTTCGTGGCGTCGCGGTGCTGCAGCAGCAGACCGAGGAACGGGTGCGGGTGCTGCTCCTGCAGGTCCGCCAGGCTCGCGGCATCGGTGGAGAAGCCCGTCTTCGTCTTGCGGGTCTTCGGCATCGCGAGCTCGGTGAACAGGACCTCCTGCAGCTGCTTCGGCGACCCCAGGTTCACCTCGTGCCCGATCTCCGCGAAGGCCTGCTGCGCGAGCTCGGCGGCACGCTCCCCCAGGTCGTGCGACAGCCCGGTGAGCACCGGCCGGTCGATGCCGACGCCGACGGTCTCCATGCCCGCGAGGACCGGGACCAGCGGGAGCTCGATGGTGTCGAGCACCCGGAGCGAGGACTCGTCGACCCGGGCGCGCAGCGCGGTGTCGACCCGGAGCACGTACCAGGCGTGCACGCCGATGTTCACCGGGTCGGTCTCGGGGACGAGCTGGTTCGGGTCGGCGGTGGGGAGTTCCTCGCCGAGCTCCTGGTACACGAGGTCGGCGAGGGGCTGGCCCTGCTTGCCGGGCTGCGCGAGCCACCCGGTGAGCCGGGCGTCGCCCGCGATGCCGCGCACCGTGATGCCGACGGTGGCGAGCGCCTTGATCGCGGTCTTGGCGTCGTGGAAGTGCTTCGGGGCGTCGGAGGCGAACCACGCGGCGAGCTGCTCGTAGTCCTTCGCGCCGCTCCCGCCCGGCACGAGCACGGCGTCGTCGTGAGTGGCGATGCCGATCGCGCTGAGCCGACCGTCGATGACCTCGACCGCGACCCCGAAGCCGTTCTCGGCGTCGTTCGCGCCCTTGCGCTCGAGCCAGTGGCCGAGCTCCTCGTCGATGATCGTCGTGACCTTCGGCGGGGTCGGGGCGCCGCTGTCGACCGTGCCGGGAGCGTCACCCGCCTCGCTCGGCTCACCGGTGCCCGCCACCTTGAACACGCGGTCGAGCAGGGTGCGGAACTGCAGCTTCGCGAAGAGGTCACGCACGGCCTGCTCGTCGAGCGGTCGCAGGGCGACGTCGCCCGGACCCACCGGCAGCTCGACGTCGTTGACGAGCCGGTTGAGCTTCCGGTTCCGGATCGCGCGGTCCCGCTGCTCGCGGAGGTTGTTGCCGACGACGCCCTTGATCTCGTCGGCGTGCTCGAGCACCCCGTCGAGCGAGCCGTACGCGGTGATCCACTTGACGGCGGTCTTCTCCCCGACCTTGTCGATGCCGACCAGGTTGTCGCTCGTCTCCCCCACGAGCGCCGCGATGTCCGGGTACTGGTGCGGCTCGATGCCGTACCGCTCGTACACCTTGTCGCGGTCGTAGCGGGTGAGCTCGGAGACGCCGCGGACCGACGGGTAGAGCAGCGTGACGTCGTCGTTCACGAGCTGGATCGAGTCGCGGTCGCCGGACACCACGTACACCTGGTAGCCCTGCTCGGAACCCTGCCGGGCGAGGGTCGCGAGGATGTCGTCGGCCTCGTAGTCCTCCTTGGTCACCGTCGTGATGCCCATCGCCTCGAGCGCCTGCTGCAGGAGCGGGATCTGGCCCTTGAACTCCGCCGGGGTCTCGGACCGGGTGCCCTTGTAGTCCTCGTACTCCCGCGTGCGGAAGGAGAACCGGGAGATGTCGAACGCGACCGCGAGGTGGGTCGGCTTCTCGCGCTGGAGGAGCATGAGCAGCATCGAGATGAAGCCGTGGATGGCGTTCGTGTGCTGCCCCTCGCGGTTCACGAAGCTGTCGACCGGGAGCGCGTAGAACGCCCGGAACGCGAGCGAGTGGCCGTCGATGACCATGAGGGTAGGCTTTGCGGAGTCCGACACCAGGACAGCCTACCGACGCGATCCGACACGGGAGTCCTCGAGCGTGACCGACGAAGCGACCACGACCGACGCCGTCGACCCCCGCCTCGCGGACCGGGGTCTCGGGGAGCTCGCCGAGAAGATGGGCATGGTCGTCACCGAGCTCACGGCCGAGCGTGCCGTCGGGTCGATCCCCGTCGAGGGCAACCGCCAGCCGGTCGGACTCCTGCACGGCGGCGCCTACGTGGTCCTCGCCGAGAGCCTCGGGTCCATGGCCGCGAACGTGCACGCCGGCCCGGGCCGCTACGCCGTCGGCATCGAGCTCAGCGCCTCGCACTCGCGCAGCGCGACGAGCGGCCGGGTCACCGGCACCTGCACCGCGATCCACCTGGGCGGCACGCTCACGACGCACGAGATCGTGCTGACCGACGACGAGGGCCGACGCTGCTCGACCGTCCGCATCACGAACATGATCCGCGAGCGGCGCTAGCGGATCAGTCCTCGGGCGGTCGCTGCAGCAGCAGGCGCGCGTCCCCGAAGCCGAGCCGCCGGTAGAGCGTCTCGCCGACGACGCTCGAGTGCACCGCGGTGCGCTCCGCGCCGAGCTCGTCGGCGAGGTCGAGCAGGGCCGTGACGAGGCGTCCGGCAATACCTCCGCCGCGCAGGTCGGGGTGCACGTAGACGGTCTGCAACTCGGCGGTCACGCGTCCGCGCGGCCCGTGCGGCGCCGGCGGCCGAGGGTGCACGGCGAGCCACGCCATCCCCAGCACGACCCCGTCGCGCTCGGCGACCACGCACCGGTGCGAGTCCGCGTGCTCCGCGGCGAAGGCCGTCATCGCGTCGCGGTACTCGTCGGGGGTCACTGTCGGGACGGCACCGTCCTCCTCGACGCTCCACCGCCACCGCAGGTCGGCCACCGCCGGCATGTCCTCCGGCCGGGAGGAACGGATCACCACGTCGTCCATGCCCCCACCCTGCCAGGTGGCGGGCTCGGCGGCGGGGCCGACCCGCGCCTCCCGTCCGGCTCCTGCCGCGGCACTGCCGCCGCGCGCAGTCTGCGACACGACACGCGTCGATCGACCGGTGCGATGTCGCACGATGCGTGTGGATCCGATGCCGTCCGCGGCCGGGACGCAACAGCGCCGCCGGACCAGGTCCGACGGCGCTGCCGCGTGAGCGAGCGGGTGCTCGTTACTTCTTGGCGCTGAGCTGCTCGATGATCGCCTTCGCGACGTCGTGCATGGTGAGGCGGCGGTCCATCGAGGCCTTCTGGATCCAGCGGAACGCCTCGGGCTCGGTCAGGCCCATCTTCTCGTTGAGCAGGCCCTTGGCGCGGTCGACGAGCTTGCGGGTCTCGAAGCGCTCGACCAGGTCGGCGACCTCGGCCTCGAGCGTGATGATCTGCTGGTGCCGGGAGAGGGCGATCTCGATCGCGGGCAGCAGGTCGTTCGGGGTGAACGGCTTGACGACGTAGGCGAGGGCGCCGGCCTCGGTCGCACGCTCGACGAGGTCCTTCTGGCTGAACGCCGTGAGGAGGACCACCGGAGCGATGTGGTTCTTGGAGAGCTTCTCGGCCGCGGAGATGCCGTCGAGCTGGGGCATCTTGACGTCCATGACGACGAGGTCCGGGCGGAGGTCGGTCGCGAGCTGGACGGCGGTCTCACCGTCGCCGGCCTCGCCGACCACGTCGAACCCGTTGTCGCGGAGGATCTCGACGATGTCGAGACGGATGAGCGACTCGTCCTCGGCGACGACGACGCGACGCGGTGCTGCTGGGGTTGCTTCTGTGTCACTCACGAGCGAGAGCCTACTAGACGGAGCAGGACGGGTCGCACTGGTGTCGGACCGCGCGCCGTGAGCATCGGTCGTACGAGTGGCGGGACCCGGGGACGGGCACTGCCCCGCCCGCCGTGAGCGTCGGGCCGTGAGCATCGTTCGTACGAGTGGCGGGACTCGAACCCGCACGCCGTGAGGCAGAGCATTTTGAGTGCCCCGTGTCTACCGTTCCACCACACTCGCGAGGACACCAGGGTAGCAGGGACGCACCCCGGCCCGGGTCGTCACACCGGCACGAGCGGCTGCGGCTCGCCCGCCGGGAGCTCGACGCGGATCCGGTCGCCGGCGCGCACCACACCGCCCGTCACCACGACCGCCATCACCCCGCCCTTCCGCTCGACCGAGCCGTCCTCGGCCCGTCCCAGCACGGCACGGAGCAGCCCGGGTTCGAAGTCGTTGATCTGCTGGCAGGGGTTCCGCAGACCGGTGACCCGGACGCAGGCGTCATCGCCGAGGTGCAGCAGCGTGCCGGTCGGCAGCCCGAGCAGGTCGACGCCGCGGGTGGTGACGTTCTCGCCCATGTCGCCCGGGGCGACGCGGTGTCCCGACCGGGCGACCTCGTCGAACACCTCGGCGTGCAGCAGGTGCACCTGTCGGAGGTTCGGCTGCGACGGGTCCCGTGCGACCCGGGAGCGGTGCTGCACGGTGGTCCCGGCGTGCGCGTCGCCCTCGATCCCCCACCCCGCGACCAGGGTGACCTCGTCGACCACCGGCTTGCTGAACCGGTGCTCGTCGTCGCGACCGACGGCGACGACCCGCGCTGCCTCAACCGTGGTGCCCACCCCCGAGGTCGGAACCGGAGTGGTGCCCGTGCGTCGTGCCGTCCGACGGGGTCGTGCTCCCCTGCATCGTGCCGCTCGGGTCCGGGACGTCGTGCCGACGACCCACGGACGTCCAGCCGAGGAAGCGCGCGGTCCACCCGAGCACCGCGACGACGATGCCGGCGATCGTGAGGAGGAGGACGGGGTCCATGGTCCGACGCTAGCGACCTCGGCGGCCGGGCACCAGGGGGCCGGTCGCCGGGATCCGGCGTCAGGCGGGTCGCCCGGCCACGACCTCGCGCAGGTCGACCTCCGACGGTCCGGCGTCGACGGCGGCACACCGCGGGACCACGAGGACGAACACCGCACCACCGAGGTCCCCCTCTGCGCCGTGGACGAGCGTGCCGCCGTGCGCGACGGCGATGCCCCGTGCGATGGGGAGCCCGAGGCCCGCCCCGCCGGAGCGCACGTCCCGGGCGTCCTCGAGTCGCACGAGCCGGTCGAAGACCCGCTCGCGCTCGGTGGACGGGATTCCGGGCCCGTCGTCCTCGACGGTCAGCACCGCCGACCCGGACGCGGTCGACAGGGCGACCCGGACGGTGCCGGTGCCCGCGGTCGCCCGGGCGGCGTTGTCGACGAGGTTGCCGAGGACCTGCGCCAGGCGGTCGGGGTCGACCTCGGCGGGCACCGGCCCGTCGGGCAGGACGGGCAGCAGGGCGATCCCCGGCAGCCGCAGCTCGAGCCGGTCGACCTCCGTCCGGAGCCACGCGACCAGGTCGGTCCGGTGCCGGTCGAGTGCGATGCCCCGGTCCAGTCGCGCCATGGTGAGCATGTCGTCGACGAGCCGTGCCGCCCGGTCGGCCTGCCGCACGACGTGCACGGCGAGGACCTCGTCGGTCGCCCGGTCGTCGCCGCCGCTCCGGACCAGCGTGTCCGCCGCCGCCCGCACCCCGGCGACGGGGGTCCGCAGTTCGTGCGCCGCGTCGGAGAGGAAGGTGCGGACGCGCTCCTCCGCGGCCACCGCCTGGGCCTCGGCACCCTCGACCGCGTCGAGCATCTCGTCGAACGCGGCGGCCACCCGACCGATCTCGGTGTCGGTGCGCGACGGCCGGAGGCGGCGCCCGCGGTCCCCGTCGGCGATGGAACGCGCCGTCGCCGTGACCTCGTCGAGCGGGCGGAGCGCGCGGCGGACGACCAGCACGACACCGACGACGGCCACGCCGAGGAACGCCGCCGACGCTCCACCCATCACCCATCCGAGCTGCGTCAGGGTCTCCTGCACGTCACGCGTGCCGGCGGTGAGCGTGATCCGCGTGCCGTCGTCGAGCTCGGACCGCAGCGTCAGCACCCCGTCGTCCTCCTGCGTGCTCGAGGACACGACGGTCGCGCCGGACCCCGTGCCACCGGACAGCGTCCCCGTCGCGTCCGACGTGCCCGACGATCCCCCGCGCGCGGCACCGTCGCGGTCCCGCGCCGCCGGGCCGGGCAACCCGGCCGGGTCGGGCGGACCGGACCGCAGCTGGTCCGGTGTCGGACCGGCCTCGACCGCGGCTCCGTCGGGCTGGACGATGCGCACCGAGAGCCCCTGCGCCGACAGCCGGTCGGCCAGGTCGTCCGCGTCGAGCACGCCGACGAGCGCTGCCGCGGCCGCCGCCCGGTCGCGCAGCCGGTCCTCGACCTGAGCGCGCAGTCGTGCGCCGAGCACCGCCTCGACCGCGACGACGAGCGCGGCGAGCAGGACGGCGAGCAGGACGAGCACCGCGACGACCGTCCGAAGCCGGAGGGAGGTCGTGCGGAGCCGACCCGTCGCGGCGCTCACGCGGCGCCCCGGTCGACCGCGAGCCGGTAGCCGAGCCCACGGACCGTGTGGACGAGGCGCGGGCCGTGCGCCTCCATCTTGCGGCGCAGGGCGCTGAGGTGCACCTCGACGAGGTTCGGCGCGATGTCCTCGTAGCCCCACACCTGGGTGGTGATCTGCCCCTTGGACACCGTCCGCCCGCGGCTCTCGGCGAGGAAGCGCAGCAACCGGAACTCGGTCGCGGTCAGGTCGAGCAGCACGCCGGCGCGTCGGACGGTCGCCGCGTCCGGGTCGAGGACCAGGTCGGCGACCTCGATCACCGACGGCACCCGACCGCGTCGGCGGAGCACCGCGGTGACCCGCGCCACGAGCTCGGCCATCGCGAACGGCTTCACGACGTAGTCGTCGGCGCCCTCGGCGAACCCGCGGAGGCGGTCGTCGAGCTCGTCGCGCGCGGTCATCATGACCACGGCGGCGTCCGAACGTGTGCGGATGCGGGCAGCGAGCAGGATGCCGCTCGGACCGGGCAGCATCCAGTCGAGCAGGACGAGGTCGGGGGCGGCCCGGTCGAGGTCCTCGACGATCGCCCGACCGTCCGGGGCCTCGGCGACGAGGAACCCCTCGGCGCGGAGGGTCGCCGCGACGGAGGTGCGGAGGGAGTCGTCGTCCTCGACCACGAGGATGCGTGCGGGAGCGGTCACGGCGGACACCGTAGGTCGGTGGTGCATGCACGGAGCAGGAAGCGGGCTGGGAGACCGCTGTGCTTCAGTCCTGCTTCAGGTACGGATCCGAGCGTCGTCCACGTCGCCGGAGCAGACGGCTCCGCGACCGATCGAGGAGGACCACCATGCAGGACGAACGACACGACGAGACGACCACGAGCCGCACGGGCGACCGCCGCCGCACCCTCCGCCGGGTGGGGATCGGCTCCGCGGCGGCGGCCGCGCTGCTGCTCGGCGGCATCGGGGTGACCGCCGCGGTCGCCGACGGGTCCGGCACGCCGAACGCGCCGACGAGCGCACCGACCAGCGCCCCGTCCGGTGCTCCGAGCGGCGCACCCTCGGGTGCGCCGAGCGGAGCACCCTCCGGCGGACCCGCGGACGGGCCCGCTGCCGGCGGCTCCGGACCGGGTGCGGCGCCCGCGCCCGGCTGCGTCGCGATGCCCCCGGCCGACGGCGTGCAGCCCCCGCAGCCGAAGGACGGCGCGAAGCCCACCCCGCCGGAGGACGGCACCAAGCCCATTCCGCCGAAGGACGGCGCGAAGCCCACCCCGCCGAAGGACGGCGCCAAGCCCACGCCGCCGGCCGACGGTGCGAAGCCCACGCCGCCGGCGGACGGCGGTGCCGACGGGACCGCCTCGCCGACCCCGGCCCCGGCCCCGACCTCGGGATCCTGAACCGCGGGGTGGTGCGCGGGAGGCGCGCGTCCGTCGGCCGACCGGTCGACGGGTGTCGCGCCTCCCGGCCGCTGCCCGGTGCGACGCCGGACACCGGCCCGTCCCGCCGGGTACCGTCGGTGTCCTCGCGGGACCGAGTGGGAGGAGCGCCCGTGGACTCTCGTGCCGTGCGCACGTTCCGCGCGTTCGTCGTGGTGACGGCCGTGGTCGCGATCGGCCTCGGCATCGTCGCGGTCGTCTGGCCACGACCGTCCCTGGTCCTCGTCGCCCTGGTGTTCGGTGTCTACCTCGTCGTCGCCGGGGTGCTGCGCGTCGTGGCCTCGGTTCGGGGGCACGGCACGGCACCGTCGTGGCGGTGGACCTCCGGCGTCGTCGGCGCGCTCGTCGGCCTCGCGGGACTCGTCACACTGCTCGACCCGGCGGTCCCGCTGCTCGTCTACGCGGTGCTCGCCGGGGTCGCCTTCCTCATCGAGGGCGTCGCGGCCCTGGTGGGTGCGTTCGTCGGGCACCCGGGGTCCTCGCGACTGCCGTCGGCGGTGAGCGGCGTCCTCTCGCTCATCGGCGGCGTGGTGGTGCTCACGGCGCCCGGTCTCGCCCTGACGGTCTTCACCGTCTTCTCCGGCATCGCGCTCGTCGTCGTCGGGTCCGCGACGCTGCTGCTCCTGCCGCCGCGGGCCGCGCTGCGCCGCGGTCGGGCGCGCTAGGCCGAACCGGTCCCGAACAGCAGTCCGAGCCCGTAGGTCACGATCGCGGCGCCGAACCCGATCCCGAGCTGCCGGAGCGCGCGCCGGAGCGGGGACGCCCCGCTGAGCACGCCGACGACGGCGCCGGTGCCGAGGAGCGCGATGCCGACGAGGACCGCGGCCAGGACGATCGCCGGCCACCCCTCGAGTCCGAACAGGTACGGCAGCACCGGGATGATCGCGCCCGAGGCAAAGAACAGGAAGCTCGAGACCGCCGCACTCGTGCCGTTGCCGACCGCCTCGTGGTCGTCGACCGCCGTGGCCGCGGTGATCGTCCGACCGCCGAGGACCTCGTCCGCGTGCGCCTGCGCGTCCGCCTCGGTCATCCCACGCGCCCGGTAGACCAGCGCGAGCTCGTTCGCGTCGACGTCGAGGTCGGCGACCGCCCGACCGGCCTCGGGGTGCGGGGCGGAGGCGTCGAGCAGCTCGCGCTGCGACCGCACCGACACGTACTCCCCCGCCCCCATCGAGAGTGCGCCGGCGAGCAGGCCCGCGACGCCGCTCAGCAGGACGAAGTGGCGGTCCGCCCCGGAGGCGCTGATGCCGATGATGAGCGCGAGGTTCGAGACGAGGCCGTCGTTCGCCCCGAACACCGCCGCGCGGAAGGTGCCCGACAGCCGCATGCGCCCGCGGTTCGCGAGCCCGCGCACGACCTCGCCGTGGATGCGCTCGTCTGCCGCCATGCGGGCCGTCGCGTCGTCGTCGTCGGCGTAGGGCGAGCGGTCCTCGGCGCGCTGCATGAGCGCGAGCACGAAGACCGAGCCGAACCGCTTCGCCAGGGTGGCGAGCACGCGCGTGCGGAGGCTCCCGCGGAGCGGTCGTCCCACGTCGTCGCCGAGCAGGTCGAGCCAGTGCTGCTCGTGGCGCCCCTCGGCCTCGGCGAGGGACGCGAGGATCGCGCGCTCCTCGCCGGTCCGACGCGCGGCGAGGTTCCGGTAGACCGCGGCCTCCGCGCGCTCGTCGGCCAGGTAACGGCGCCAGCGACGGACGTCGGCTGCGGTCGGGGCGGTGCGGGGGTCGTCCTGGAGGCTCACACCCGCAATCCTGCCCGTTCCGCCCGACGGCCGGTCACCGGCACGGCGCGGTGGCCGGTACGCGTCGAGCGGCTGGCCGGGCCCGGACCCGCAGGTCCCGAGACGGGGGCGTCCGCGCGAGACGCCCCGGCGCGCACGAGACGCACCCGGATCCGGGTGCGTCTCGCGGAGCGAGCGGCGTTCCGCGAAGCCGCCGCCGTCTCGCGGCCCGAACGGCTGGCCGGGTGAGCGGCGGGGGCGCGACGAGACGGGCGCGGACCGGAGGCGGCGCGCGGTGCTGCGCCGTGCCTCCCGTCCGCGCCCCGTCGGCGTGGTGACCGGGTGTCAGTCCCGGACGTAGGCGGGTGCGGCCTCGGCGTGCGCGTCACCGACGCGGTGCACGCGGAGGTCGTTCGTCGACCCCTCGATGCCGGGAGGGGAACCCGCCGTGACGATCACCCGGTCGCCGGGAGCGGCGAGGCCGTTGGCGAGCAGCACGTCGTCGACCTGCGAGAACAGCTCGTCGGTGTGCGTCTTCCGGTCGACCAGGAACGAGCGGACGCCCCAGGTGAGCGCCATGCGGCGACGGGTCGCCTCGTTCGGCGTGAAGGCGATGATCGGCAGGCCGTGGCGCAGGCGCGACATGCGGCGGGCGGAGTCGCCGGACTCGGTGAACACGCAGAGGTACGAGGCCTCGGTGAACTCCGCGATCTCGACCGCGGCGAGCGTGATGGCGCCGCCGAGGGTGCGCGGCTTCGTCCCGAGCGGCGCGATGCGCTCCAGGCCGTGGTCCTCGGTGGACTCCACGATGCGGGCCATCGTGCGGACGGTCTGCACCGGGTACTCCCCGACGCTGGTCTCACCCGAGAGCATGACCGCGTCCGCGCCGTCGAGGACGGCGTTCGCGACGTCGGAGGTCTCCGCGCGGGTCGGGATCGGCGACGAGATCATCGACTCGAGCATCTGCGTCGCGACGATGACGGGCTTCGCCATCCGACGGGAGAGCTCGACGGCACGCTTCTGCACGATCGGCACGGCCTCGAGCGGGAGCTCGACGCCGAGGTCACCGCGGGCCACCATGATGCTGTCGAACGCGTCGATGATCTCCTCGAGCGCGTCGACCGCCTGCGGCTTCTCGACCTTGGCGATGACGGGGAGGCGCTTGCCCTCCTCGTCCATGATCTCGTGCGCGCGCTCGACGTCCTTCGCGTTGCGCACGAACGACAGTGCGATGAGGTCGGCACCCTGGCGGATCGCCCAGCGCAGGTCGGCCTCGTCCTTCTCGCTCAGCGCGGGGACGTTCACGGCGACGCCGGGCAGGTTGATGCCCTTGTTGTTCGAGACGGTGCCGGCGACGACGACCTCGGTGCGCACGCGCACGCCGTCGGTGTCGAGCACGCGGAGCCGGACGCGGCCGTCGTCGATGAGCAGCGGGTCGCCGGGCTTGACGTCCTGCGGGAGGCCCTTGAAGGTCGTGCCGCAGATCTCCTTCGAGCCGGGGACGTCCTCGGTGGTGATGGTGAAGACGTCGCCGACGTCGAGGTGGTGGGGGCCGTCGGCGAACTTCGCCAGGCGGATCTTCGGGCCCTGCAGGTCGACCAGGATCGCGACCGGCTTGCCGAGGTCCTCGGCCGCGCGGCGGACGTTCTCGTAGTTGGCCTCGTGGACGCTGTAGTCACCGTGGCTGAGGTTGAGGCGGGCGACGTCGACGCCCGCTTCGATGATCTCCTTGACGGTCTCGTAGTCCGACGTAGCCGGACCGAGCGTCGAAACGATCTTTGCGCGTCTCAATGGATTCCTTCGTGTGGTGGATGGTGCCGGGGTTCCGCGCTGTGGGGCCGCGCGGAACGGGAGCAGGCCACCAGCACCCTATCGAGTGCCGGTGGCCTGCTGGTCACTGTCGGTCCGGTGTTCCGTACGGGTTCACGCTGGTCACACCGTGAGCGCGCGGTCGGTGGCCTTGACCGGTGCCGGGAGGATCGTCGAGCCCTCGAGGTACTCGTCGACCTTCGACGCCGCGGCACGGCCCTCGGCGATCGCCCACACGATGAGCGACTGTCCGCGGCCGGCGTCCCCGGCGACGAACACGCCGGGCTCGTTCGTCGAGTAGTCGGCCTGGCGCGCGACCGCGCCCGACACCGTCACCGGCAGGCCGAGCTGCGGCTCGAGCGTCTCGGTCTCCGGGCCGGTGAAGCCCATCGCGACGAGGACGAGGTCCGCCGGGATCTCCCGCTCGGTCCCGGCCTTCGGCACCCGACGACCGTCGAGGTACTCGGTCTCCGCGACCCGCAGCGCACGGACCTCGCCCGCGGCGTTGCCGAGGAACTCGACGGTGGACGCGAGGAAGTGCCGCTCGCCGCCCTCCTCGTGCGCGCTCGTGACCTCGAACACGGTCGGGAACATCGGCCACGGCTGCTCGGACGGACGCTCGAGCGGCGGCTGCTTGCCGATCGCCAGGTTCGTCACGCTGAGCGCGCCCTGACGGTGCGCCGTGCCGATGCAGTCCGCGCCGGTGTCGCCGCCGCCGATGACGACGACGTGCTTGCCCTCGGCGGTGACCTGGTTGTCCACCGTCGTGCCGGCGTTCGCCTTGTTCTGCTGGACGAGGTACTCCATGGCGTAGTGCACGCCCGCGAGGTCGCGCCCCGGGATCGGCAGGTCGCGCGGCACCGTGGCACCGGTCGCGACGACGACCGCGTCGTAGCGGGACTTCAGGTCGTCCCAGGTGATGTCGACCCCGATCTCGACGCCCGCGCGGAAGCGGGTGCCCTCGGCCTGCATCTGGGCGAGGCGCGCGTCGATCTGGCGCTTCTCCATCTTGAAGTCCGGGATGCCGTAGCGGAGCAGGCCGCCGATCCGGTCGTCGCGCTCGTACACCGCGACGGTGTGGCCGGCACGGGTGAGCTGCTGCGCGGCCGCGAGGCCCGCGGGGCCCGAGCCGACGACCGCGACCGTCTTGCCGGTCAGGCGCTCCGGCGGGTGCGGGGTGACCCAGCCGTTCTTGTACGCCTCGTCGATGATCGAGACCTCGACCTGCTTGATGGTGACCGGCGGCTGGTTGATGCCGAGCACGCAGGACGCCTCGCACGGGGCGGGGCAGAGCTTCCCGGTGAACTCCGGGAAGTTGTTCGTCGCGTGCAGGCGTTCGATCGCCTGGCGGCCCTCGCCGCGCCACGTCAGGTCGTTCCACTCGGGGATGAGGTTGCCGAGCGGGCACCCCTGGTGGCAGAACGGGACGCCGCAGTCCATGCAGCGACCGGCCTGCCGCTTCAGGGCGCCGGACTCCTGCTGCTCGTAGACCTCCTTCCAGTCCATGAGCCGCAGCGGGACGGGACGGCGGGGCGGGAGTTCGCGCTCCTGCACCTTGAGGAAGCCCTTCGGGTCAGCCATGGTGCGCCTCCTGTTCGAACCGGGTCGTGGTCGTGGTCGTGGTCGTGTGCGCGTGCCGGTCAGCCACCGGTCACCTCCAGGATGCGGTTCCAGACGACCGTGCCGTCCGGGTCGAGGCCCTCGTCGACCGCCTGCCGACGGGTCTCGAGCACGGCCGCGTAGTCGCGCGGGAGCACCTTCACGAAGTCGCCGAGGTCACCCGACGCGAGCAGGTCGGCCGCGAGGGTCGACCCCGTCTCGGCCTCGTGCTGCCGCAGCAGGTCGGTGACGATCTCGACGTCGGCGCTGTCGAGCTCCTCGAGCCGGAGCTCACCGCTCGCCAGGGCCTCCGCGTTGACGTGCTCGCGACGCAGACCCCGGACGTACGCGGTGCCACCGGACATGCCGGCGCCGAGGTTGCGGCCGGTCTCCCCGAGGACGAGGGCGAGCCCGCCCGTCATGTACTCGAGCGCGTGGTCGCCCACCCCCTCGACCACCGCGGTGGCCCCGGAGTTGCGCACGAGGAAGCGCTCGCCCACGATGCCGCGGATGAACATGCTGCCCTGGGTCGCGCCGTAGCCGATGACGTTGCCGGCGATGACGTTCTCCGACGCGTCGAAGGCCGACTCGGAGTCCGGCCGGACGACGATCGAACCACCGGACAGGCCCTTGCCGACGTAGTCGTTGCTGTCGCCGACGAGCCGGAGCGTGATCCCGGCGGGCAGGAACGCGCCGAGCGACTGCCCGGCCGACCCGCGCAGCGTGATGTCGATCGACCCGGCCGGCAGCCCGTGCTCGCCGTGCCGGAGCGTGACCTCGTGCCCGAGCATGGTGCCGACGGCGCGCTCGGTGTTGCGGATCGGCAGGTCGAGCGCGACGGTGCCGCCGTGCTCGAGGACGTCGGCGGTCCGCTGGACGAGCTGGACGTCGAAGTGCTCGTCGAGCTCGTGGTCCTGCTCACGCAGGTGCCGGCGCGGCTCGTCGCGGTCGAACCGCGGGCCGTGCAGCACCGGTGCGAGGTCGAGCCCGGACGCCTTCCAGTGCTCGACAGCACGGTCGGTGTCGAGCGCGTCGACCTGGCCGATCGCCTCGTCGAGCGAGCGGAAGCCGAGCTCGGCGAGGAGCTCACGGACCTCCTGCGCGATGAACTCGAAGAAGTTCACGACGAACTCGGGCTTGCCCGTGAAGCGCTTGCGGAGCTCCGGGTTCTGCGTCGCGACGCCCACCGGGCACGTGTCGAGGTGGCAGACGCGCATGAGGATGCAGCCCTCGACGACGAGCGGTGCCGTCGCGAAGCCGTACTCCTCGGCACCGAGCAGCGCCGCCACGACGACGTCGCGGCCGGTCTTCATCTGCCCGTCGACCTGCACGACCACACGGTCGCGCATGCCGTTGAGCATGAGGGTCTGCTGCGTCTCCGCCAGCCCGATCTCCCACGGCGTGCCCGCGTGCTTGAGCGAGTTGAGCGGCGACGCCCCGGTCCCCCCGTCGTGGCCCGACACGAGGACGACGTCGGCCAGCGCCTTCGTCACGCCCGCGGCGACCGCGCCGATGCCGGACTGGCTGACGAGCTTCACGTGGACGCGAGCGGACGGGTTCGCCCGCTTCACGTCGAAGATCAGCTGCTTGAGGTCCTCGATCGAGTAGATGTCGTGGTGCGGCGGCGGCGAGATGAGCCCGACGCCCGCGGTCGCGTGCCGGGTGCGCGCCACCCACGGGTACACCTTGGTCGGGGGCAGCTGCCCGCCCTCGCCCGGCTTCGCGCCCTGCGCCATCTTGAGCTGGATGTCGGTCGCGTGGGTCAGGTACATGCTCGTCACGCCGAAGCGGCCGGACGCGACCTGCTTGATCGCGCTCCGCCGCTCGGGGTCGAGCAGGCGCTCGACGTCCTCGCCGCCCTCGCCGGTGTTCGACCGCCCGCCGAGGCGGTTCATCGCGATGGCGAGGGTCTCGTGGGCCTCCTGCGAGATCGAGCCGTACGACATCGCACCGGTGTTGAACCGCTTCACGATCGACTCGATCGGCTCGACCTCGTCGAGGGCGATCGGCTCCCGCTGGCCGGTACGGAACCGGAACAGCCCGCGGAGCGTCATGAGGTCCTCGGACTGGTCGTCGACGGCCTGCGAGTACTCGCGGAAGATGTCGTACCGCCGCGCACGGGTGGCGTGCTGCAGCCGGAACACCGTGTCGGGGTTGAACAGGTGCGGCGGTCCCTCGCGACGCCACTGGTACTCGCCGCCCGTCTGCAGGCGCTCGTGCGAGAGCACCGCGCCGTCCTGCGGGTACGCCTGGGCGTGCCGCTCGGCGTTCTCCTTCGCGATGACGTCGATGCCGACGCCGCCGAGGATCGACGAGGTGCCCGTGAAGTACTTGTCGACGAGCTCCTGGCTGAGGCCCACGGCCTCGAACGCCTGGGCGCCCGCGTAGCTGGACACCGTCGAGATGCCCATCTTCGACATGATCTTCAGGACGCCCTTGCCGAGCGCCTTGATGACGTTCTTCACCGCCTGTTCGGGCGTGATCCCGGTGATCATCCCGGACCGTACGAGGTTCTCGCAGGTCTCCATCGCCAGGTACGGGTTGATCGCCGAGGCGCCGTAGCCGATGAGGGTCGCGACGTGGTGGACCTCCCGCACGTCGCCGGCCTCAACGATGAGCCCGACCTTCATGCGCTGCTCGGTGCGGATGAGGTGGTGGTGCACGGCGGCGAGCAGCAGCAGGCTCGGGACCGGCGCCTGCTCGGCGTTGCCGTCACGGTCGGACAGCACGATGAACTGCTTGCCCGACTCGATCGCCTGGTCGACCTCGTCGCAGACCGCCGCGATGCGCTTCTGCATCGCCTTCTTGCCCGCGTCGACCCGGTACAGGCCCTTGATCGTGACCGTCAGGTGCCGACCGGACGTGGTCTCGAAGTGCTGGATCTTCGCGAGCTCGTCGTTGTCGATGACCGGGAAGTCGAGCACGATCTGCTTCGCGTGCTCGGGACCGGCGCTCAGGAGGTTCCGCTCCGGGCCGAGCCCCATGCCCATCGAGGTGACGACCTGCTCGCGGATCGAGTCGAGCGGCGGGTTCGTGACCTGCGCGAACTGCTGCGTGAAGTAGTCGAACAGCAGCCGCGGGCGCTCGGAGAGCACGGCGATCGGGGTGTCGGACCCCATCGCACCGAGCGGCTCCGCACCGGTCTGCGCCATCGGACGCAGCAGGATGCGGACCTCCTCCTCGGTGTAGCCGAAGGCGCGCTGACGACGGGTGACCGACGCCGGGGTGTGCACGATGTGCTCGCGGTCCGGCAGGTCGGCGAGGTTGATGCGGCCCTCGTCGAGCCACTGCGCCCACGGGCCCGACGCGGCCAGCTCGCGCTTGACCTCGTCGTCCTCGATGATCCGGCCGGCCTCGGTGTCGACGACGAACATCCGGCCCGGGCGCAGGCGGCCCTTGCGCACGACCTTCGCCGGCGGCACGTCGATGACGCCGGTCTCGGACCCCATCACGACGAGCCCGTCGTCGGTCACGAGGAAGCGACCCGGACGCAGGCCGTTGCGGTCGAGCGTCGCGCCGACGATCGCACCATCGGTGAACGTGATCGCCGCCGGCCCGTCCCACGGCTCCATGAGCATCGAGTGGTACTCGTAGAACGCCCGCAGGTCGGCGTCCATCCCCACCTGGTTCTCCCAGGCCTCCGGCACCATCATCGACACCGCGTGCGGCAGGCTGCGCCCGGTGAGCGTGAGCAGCTCGAGGGTCTCGTCGAAGGACGCCGAGTCGCTCGCGCCGGGGCTGACGATCGGCAGCAGCGGGGCGAGGTCGCCGAGCAGCTCGCTCTCGAGCTGCGACTGCCGGGCGCGCATCCAGTTCCGGTTGCCGCGCACGGTGTTGATCTCGCCGTTGTGGGCGAGGGTGCGGAACGGCTGTGCGAGCGGCCACGACGGGAACGTGTTCGTCGAGTACCGCGAGTGCACGATCGCGAGCTTCGACGCGAACCGCTCGTCGCTGAGGTCCGGGTAGAACGGCTCGAGCTGCAGCGTCGTGACCATGCCCTTGTAGACCGTGGTCCGGCTCGACAGCGACATGAAGTAGACCTCGACGTCGTGCTCGGCGCGCTTGCGCAGCCGGAACGCCTGCCGGTCGAGGGCGATGCCGCTCCAGGCCGCGCCGTGCACGTCGTGGCGGGTGGAGGCGACGAAGAGCTGCTCGAAGGCGGGCATCGCCGCGCGGGCGAGCGTGCCGAGGACCTCCGGACGGACCGGCACGTCGCGCCACCCGAGGACCTTCAGGCCCTCCTCGCGCGCGATGCGCTCGACGGCGCCCTTGACGGCGTGCCGCTCGTCGTCGTCCAGCGGCAGGTAGGCCGTCCCGACGGCGTACTCCCCCGCGGCGGGCAGCGCGAAGTCGACCTCGTCGCGCAGGAACGCGTCCGGCACCTGGCAGAGGATGCCGGCGCCGTCACCCGTGCCCGCGTCGGAGCCGACCGCGCCGCGGTGCTCGAGGTTGCGCAGCGCGCCGAGCGCGGCGTCGACGATGTCGTGCCCGGCGGTGCCGCGGAGCGTCGCGACCATCGCGAGGCCGCACGCGTCCTTCTCGTTCGCGGGGTCGTAGGCACCCACGGCGTCGGGCACAGCCGAGAAGCGACGGTGCGCCGGCGGCAGGGGCCGCGACGAGCGGGGGGCAGGGACTGGCTGGAGCGCCATGGGGAACCGTCCTCACGAGGAAGTGGAACAGGGACGTCGGTGGCCCGGTGGTGCGTTCCGCCCGAACGGGCGGGACTGGTGCCCGTGCGCGTCGCCGATGCGGGTCCGCCGGCGTCGCGCGAGGTGGTGGGTCGCTCGTGGCGGCCCGACCGTGGTGCGGGTGCCCGTGCACGGTGGGTGCCGTGCGCGGTGTGTTGCGGTGTGCTGTGACCCGGTGCGGGTCGGTCCGGCGCCGGGGCCGGACCGGTGCGCACCGGAGGTCGGCGTGCTACCGAGCGCTGCCCGTCGCGGGCACCGGATCGGCGTCGGCGGCGGCCGCGGGAGCGTCGTCGTCGTGTTCCGACCAGGTGTCGTCCGAGTCTACATCGGTGCTCCGACGCGGCTCGCGACCGGGCACGTACGGGCTCGGCTCCGCGCCGGTGTGCCGTCGCGTCTGGACGAGGAAGATCACGATGCCCAGCAGGATCGCCGCGAAGGACATCCAGACGTTGGTGCGGACGCCGAAGAAGGTCTCGCTGGTGTCGACGCGGATCGACTCGAGGACCGAGCGGCCGGTGCCGTACCAGATCAGGTAGAGGGCCATGACCTTGCCCCACTGGAGCCGGAAGCGCTTGTCGAGCAGCAGGATCACGACCACGCCGACAACGTTCCAGATGATCTCGTAGAGGAACGTCGGGTGGAACAGGGTGCCGTCGGGCAGGCCCTTCGGGAACGCCGGGTTCGTCGACTCGATCTGCAGGCCCCACGGCAGGCTCGTCGGCATGCCGAAGAGCTCGTGGTTGAAGTAGTTGCCGAGCCGTCCGAACGCCTGGGCGAGCAGGACGCCCGGCGCGATCGCGTCGATGAGCGTCGAGAAGCGCAGCCCCACCTGGCGGCAGCCGATCCAGGCGCCGAGGGAGCCGAGGATCAGGGCGCCGAAGATGGCGAGGCCGCCCTCCCAGATGTAGAGGAACGACCACGGGTCGCGCCCGGGACCGAAGTAGTCACTGACGTGCGTGAACACGTGGAACAGGCGGCCACCGATGATGCCGGCCGGCACCGCCCAGATGGCGATGTCGATGATGATCCAGCGTTCGACGCCCCGGGCGTTCAGCCGACGGTTCGCCAGCACGACCGCCGCGACGATGCCGAGCAGGATGCAGATGGCGTACGCGTGGATGCGGAAGTCGAGCGGCAGCGACCACCCGAGGACGTCGCGCAGCCAGGCGGTCAGGTCGAAGTACTGCCACGCGGTGCTCGGGCTCGGGATGCTCAGGAGGGGCATGGAGGTGCTGTCGCCTTTCGGTGCTGGACGGCCGCGGTGCCGCTGGAGGGTCGGCCCCGCTCACTGTAGCGCGGGAACCGCGCCCGCCAGGAACGCGGACGCCCGTCCTGTGGGAACTGTGACGTGGATGCGACGGGAGGCGCGGTGCGGGTGACCGACCCCGGTCACCTGCACCGCGCCTCCCGTCCGCGCGCTGGCTGTGTCAGCGGCGCCGAGCGCCGGTGGTCAGGTCGGCCGCGCGGTCCGCGACCCCCTGGACGCCGAGGTCGGCGAGGGCACGGACGAAGGCGGAGCCGACGATCGCGCCGTCGGCGTACTCGAGCACCTCGGCCACCTGATCGGCCGTCGAGATCCCGAGGCCGACGCAGGTGCGCTCCACGCCGGCGTCGCGCAGACGCGACACCACCGTGCGGGCCGCGGTGTCGACGCCGACGCGCGCGCCGGTGACGCCCATCGTCGACACCGCGTAGACGAACCCGCGGCTCGACCGGACGGCCTGCTGCATCCGCGTGTCCGTCGAGGACGGCGCCGCGAGGAACACCCGGTCGAGACCGGTCCGCTCGGAGGCGTCGATCCAGGCACGCCCCTCGTCGGGGATGAGATCCGGGGTGATGAGGCCGGAGGCGCCGGCCGACACGAGGTCGTCGGCGAACCGGTCGACGCCGTAGCGGAGCACCGGGTTCCAGTACGTCATCACGAGGACCGGCACGTCGACCCGGTCGGTGATCCGGTCGACGGCGTCGAAGACCTGCGCGACCCGGAAGCCGTTCGCCAGGCTCTCCTCCGCAGCGCGCTGGATGACCGGACCGTCCATGACCGGGTCCGAGTAGGGCAGGCCGAGCTCGATGACGTCGACGCCGTTCTCGGCGAGGGCGACGGCCGCGTCGACGCTCGTCTGCAGGTCCGGGAAGCCGGCGGGCAGGTAGCCGACGACGGCGCCGGCGCGCTCGGCGTTGGCGGTGTCGATGGTCGCGGCGACCGATCGGGTCGATCCGGGGTTCGTCACAGCTGCACCGCGCTCTCGTCGAGGATCCCGAAGTAGCGGCTGGCGGACGCCACGTCCTTGTCGCCGCGTCCGGACAGGGACACGAGCACGACGCCGTCGGGTCCGAGCTCCTTGCCGAGCTTGATCGCGCCCGCGAGGGCGTGCGCCGACTCGATGGCGGGCAGGATGCCCTCGGTCCGACCGAGCAGACGGAAGGCCTCCATCGCCTCGGCGTCGGTGATCGGCTCGTACTGCGCACGGCCGATCGACGCCAGGTAGGCGTGCTCCGGGCCGACGCTGGGGTAGTCGAGCCCGGCGGAGATGCTGTGGCTCTCGATCGTCTGGCCGTCCTCGTCCTGCATGAGGTACGACATGGTGCCCTGCAGGACACCGGTGCGGCCGAGCGAGATGCTCGCAGCGTGACGACCGGTCTCGAGACCGTCGCCGCCGGCCTCGTAGCCGTGCAGGCGGACGGACTCGTCGTCGAGGAACGCCTCGAAGATGCCCATCGCGTTCGACCCGCCGCCGACGCACGCGGCGACGGCGTCGGGCAGGCGACCGACGCGGTCGAGGACCTGCTGGCGTGCCTCTTCCCCGATCACCTTGTGGAACTCGCGCACCATCTCCGGGAACGGGTGCGGGCCCGCGACGGTGCCGAGCAGGTAGTGCGTCGAGTCGACGTTCGCCACCCAGTCGCGGAGCGCGTCGTTGATGGCGTCCTTGAGCGTGCGCGACCCGGTCTCGACCGGGATCACCTCGGCGCCGAGCAGCCGCATGCGCGCCACGTTGAGCGCCTGGCGCTCGGTGTCGACGGCGCCCATGTATACGACGCAGCCCATGCCGAACAGCGCTGCGGCGGTGGCGGTGGCGACGCCGTGCTGACCGGCGCCGGTCTCCGCGATGAGGCGGGTCTTGCCGAGGCGCTTGGCGACCAGGGCCTGCCCGAGCACGTTGTTGATCTTGTGCGAGCCGGTGTGGTTCAGGTCCTCGCGCTTGAGGATGATGCGCGCACCACCCGCGTGCTTCGCGAAGCGCGGCGCCTCGGTGATGATCGACGGCCGGCCGGTGTAGTCGCGCTGGAGCTCGTCGAGCTCCTGGCGGAACGCCGGATCGGCCCAGGCCTCGCGGAAGGCGGTCTCGAGTTCGTCGAGCGCGAGCACGAGCGACTCGGGGACGAATCGTCCGCCGAAGTCGCCGAAGTACGGGCCCTGCAGGTCACGGAGTGAGGTCACGGTGGGTCTCCCGGGATGTGCGGCCGTGCCCGGTGCGGGACGGCCGGTGGGGACGGGTCGGTCAGGAGCGCGGGCGGCCGAGGCCGTCCGCTGCGGCGATGAACGACGCGAGGGTGGCGGCAGGGTCGGCGCCCGTGACGAGCGCCTCCCCGACCAGGACGACGTCGGCACCCGCTGCGCGGTAGTGGGCGACGTCGGCGGGACCGGCCACGGCCGACTCGGCGACGCGCACGACCCCGTCGGGGATGCGGTCGGCGAGCGAGCCGAACAGGTCCCGGTCCAGCGAGAAGTCGGTGAGGTCGCGGGCGTTCACGCCGAGGATGCGGGCTCCGGCGTCGAGGCCGCGCGCGACCTCGTCACCCGAGTGCGCCTCCACGAGGACGCGCATGCCGAGCTGCTCGGCGAGCTCGTGCAGCTCGACGAGCTGCCGCTGCTCGAGCGCGGCCACGATGAGGAGCACGAGGTCCGCACCAGCAGCGCGGGCCTCGAGCACCTGGTACGGGTCCGCGATGAAGTCCTTGCGGAGCACCGGCAACGCGACGCGCGCCTTGACGGCCTCGAGGTCGGCGAGGCTCCCGAGGAACTTCCGTCCCTCGGTGAGCACGCTGATCGTCGAGGCTCCGCCACGCTCGTAGTCGGCGGCCAGGGACGCGGGGTCCTCGATCGCGGCCATCGACCCGCGCGACGGGCTCGCGCGCTTGACCTCGGCCAGGACCTTCACCCGGTCACCGGGGGCCAGGAACTCCAGGGCGTCGAGCGGCGAGGCCACCCGGTCGAGGTCGCGTTCGACGTCGGAGACCGGGCGATCGAGGCGACGCGTGGCGGCGTCCTCGAGCGCGCCCGCGACGAGGGTCTCGAGCACGTTCGGCACGACTACTCCGCGTGGTGCTTGGCGACGTACTTCGGGCCGTCGACCCCGTAGCCGGCGCGCTTCATGACCGCGCCCACGACGAGCCCGATCACCACGACGGCAGCCGAGGCCCAGACGCCCCACGCCATGTCGAACCAGAAGAACAGCGTCCCGGCCGCGAACCCGATCAGCATGATCACGACGGCGGTCCAGGCGGCGGGCGAGTGGCCTTCGCCGAGTTCTGCGGGCTCAGTGTTGCTCACGGTGCTCCTCGTTCTGCTCCGGCGCCGTCGTCCGATCGGCGCCGGTCCGATCCTACCGTGTCGGCCGTGGGCGACTCCCCCAGCGCGCCGTCCGGACCGGTGGTGCCCCCGACCGGCCGGGCAGCGCCCGGCCCGGTGTCGACGGTGCCTCCCGCGGTCGGGTCGGCTCCGGCGCTCAGGTCGTCCCAGTCGGTGATCGCGTCGCGGTGCAGGGGCGCCGCGGCCCGTGCGTCCGCCGCCGCTCCCGCCGTGGCGGCCGCGTACTTGCGCGTCGGGCCCGGCCACGACCGCTGCACGACGAACACGAGCACTCCGAGGAGCACGGCGAGCACCCCGCCCGCGATGCCGACCGCCGGCCAGACCGTCACGTCGACGCGCTCGACCACCTGGCGCACCGCCGCGGTGTCGCTGACGCCGGCGACCTCGCCGACGGCGCCCTTCGACGCGCCCACCGGGTCGGTCAGTGCTCCCACACCGGTCGCGACGACCGCGATGCCGAGCAGCACCTCGACCGCGGCGAGCACGACGCGGAGCACCCGTCCGGCGATCGTCAGCGCCAGGAAGAGCGCCAGGCTCGCGATGGCGAGGGCGGTGTACTGCGGCACCACCGCGGCACCGTCGGCGACGACGCGCGGCACGACCGCGGTCCCCGCGTGCAGGTGCACGGTGAACCAGGTCTGCGTCCACGCGAGCATCACGACACCAGCGACCGCCAGGCCGGCGACGACGACGAGGGGACGCGACCGCGAGCGCTTCACGACCGGACCTCGCGCATGCGGTTGGCGGTGGCGACGGCCCGCAGCGGGGCGGCCGCCTTGTTGACCGCCTCGACGTGCTCGGTGTGCGGGTCCGAGTCGGCCACGAGACCGGCACCGGCCTGCACCCGTGCGACGCCGTCCTTGATGAGGGCGGTGCGGATCGCGATGGCGAGGTCGGCGTCGCCGGCGAAGTCGAAGTAGCCGACCACACCCGCGTACGCCCCGCGCTTCGCCGGCTCGAGCTCGTCGATGATCTCGAGCGCGCGCGGCTTCGGCGCCCCGGAGAGCGTGCCCGCCGGGAACGTCGCCCGGAACACGTCGATCGCCGACGCCCCAGGACGGACCGAGCCCTCGACGCTCGACACCAGGTGCATGATGTGGCTGAACCGCTCGACGGTCATGAACTCGGTGACCGCGACGGTCCCGGGACGGCAGACCTTCTGCAGGTCGTTGCGCGCGAGGTCGACGAGCATGAGGTGCTCCGCGCGCTCCTTCGGGTCGGCGAGCAGCTCCTCGCCCAGGCGGACGTCCTCGACCGGGGTGCCGCCACGGGGCCGCGACCCGGCGATCGGGTGCGTGATCGCCCGACCGTCCTGCACCTTCACGAGCGCCTCGGGCGACGCGCCGACGATCCAGAACCGCTCGTCGTCGGTGTCCGCGAGCGCGAGGAAGTACATGTACGGGCTCGGGTTCAGGGTCCGCAGCACCCGGTAGACGTCGAGCGGGTCGGCCGTGACGTCGTGGTCGAACCGCTGCGAGATGACGACCTGGAAGACGTCACCGTCGCGGATGAAGTCCTTCGACCGGGTGACCGCCGCCATGTAGTCGTCGGGCGTGGTCCGGTGCCGGGGCGTCGGCTCGGCGATCTCGAACGCCTCGGCGACGGTCGCGGCGCTCGGCTGCACGAGGTCGGCCTGCATGCGGTCGAGCCGCGCCTGGGCGTCGTGCCACATCGTGTCGGACTCGTCCGTGCCGTCGTTGAGCACGCTCGCGACGAGCAGGACGAGGCCCGTGCGGTGGTCGAGCGCGGCGAGCTCGGAGACGAAGGCGAGCGCCTGGCCCGGCACGTCGAAGTCCGCGGGCGGCACGCTCGGCAGGTGCTCGAGCTGGCGCACGGCCTCCCACCCGATGAAGCCGACGGTCCCGCCGACGAGCGGCGGCGTCCCCGGCACGCGGGGGGTCGCCCAGCGCTCGTGCAGACGGGCGAGCACCTCGAGCGGGGCGCCGTCGAGCGAGTCGACGGCGCGGGACGCCGGGATCCCGGTGTCGATCCAGGCGGCGCGGTCGCCCTCCTGCGTCAGCACGCCGAAGCTCCGGACGCCGACGAACGACCACCGCGACCACAGGCCGCCCTGACCGGCGGACTCGAGCAGGAACGACCCCGGACGACCGTCCGCGAGCTTGCGGTAGACGCCGACCGGCGTCTCGCTGTCCGCGTAGAGGGCGCGGACGACGGGGACGACCCGGTGGTCGGCCAGCAGGCCGTCGAACTCCGGACGGGAGGTCGTGCGCGGCTCCTCGGAACGGGTCGCGGTGCTCATCGGGTCCCCTCCACCACTGCGGTCGCGTCCGCGGTGGCGGTCGCGTCCGGCGCCGCGCCGGGTGCGGACGCGGTGACGGGGTCGAGCGGGTCCACGTCGAAGCAGCGGTGCGCCCCGGTGTGGCACGCGGCGCCGACCTGGTGCACGGTGACGAGCAGGGTGTCGTCGTCGCAGTCGAGCGCCGCCCCGCGGACGTACTGGGCGTGGCCGGAGGTGTCACCCTTGCGCCAGTACTCCTGCCGGGAGCGCGACCAGAAGGTCACCCGTCCCTCGGTGAGGGTGCGGCGGAGGGCTTCCCGGTCCATCCAGCCGAGCATGAGGACGTCCTTCGTGGACTCCTCCTGCACGA
Organism: Curtobacterium sp. ME26; assembly: GCF_903970945.1. Lineage (NCBI taxonomy): Bacteria > Bacillati > Actinomycetota > Actinomycetes > Micrococcales > Microbacteriaceae > Curtobacterium > Curtobacterium sp. ME26. The sequence continues at coordinate 6,627 of NZ_CAJCKG010000034.1, read as the reverse complement.
TGGCGGGGAGCAAGCCGTCGAGCCCGAACCGCGCGCGGTCGAGGACCGCGTCCGTGCTGGTGCTGGTGCTGTCGGTCATGAGGCTCCTAGCCTACGGCGGACGGTCAGCGGACCGGGTGCCCGGCCGCGCGCAGCGCGTCCTTGACGTCCCCGATGGTCATCTCGCCCCGGTGGAAGACGCTCGCGGCGAGGACCGCGTCCGCACCCGACTCGACGGCCGGGGCGAAGTGCTCGACTCGCCCCGCGCCTCCCGACCCGATGACCGGGACCGGGGACACGGCGCGCACCGCGGCGATGAGCTCGAGGTCGAACCCCTCCTTCGTGCCGTCCGCGTCGATCGAGTTGACGAGCAGCTCGCCGGCCCCGCGCTCGACGCCCTCGCGCGCCCAGGCGATCGCGTCCAGGTCGGACTCCGTGCGCCCGCCGTGCGTGGTGACGACGAAGCCCGAGGGCATCCGGTCGCTGCGCTTGACGTCGAGCGACAGGACGACCGCCTGCGCCCCGAAGCGGTCCGCGATCTCGCCGACCAGGGCCGGGCGCGCGATCGCGGCGCTGTTCACACCGATCTTGTCCGCACCGCACTGCTGCAGGCGCGAGACGTCGTCGACGCTCCGGACGCCGCCGCCGACGGTGAGCGGGATGAAGACCTGCTCGGCCGTGCGCGTGACGGTGTCGTACATGGTGGCGCGGTTCTCGACCGTGGCACCGACGTCGAGGAAGGTCAGTTCGTCCGCACCCTGCTCGTAGTAGCGGGCGGCCAGCTCGACCGGGTCGCCGGCGTCCTGCAGGTCGAGGAAGTTGACGCCCTTCACGACCCGGCCACCCGACACGTCGAGGCACGGGACGACCCGGACGGACACGCCGCCGGCGATCCCGGCGGCTCCCGTCGTCGGGGTGCTCACAGGCGTGCTGCGTGGATCGGGCTGACCAGGATCGCGCGGGCGCCCAGGTCGTACAGCGCGTCCATGATGAGGTTGGCGTCCTCGCGCGGGATCATCACGCGGACCGCCGACCAGTCGCGGCCGTGCAGCGGCGAGACCGTCGGTGACTCGATGCCCGACGCCACCGCGGTGGCCTGCTCGAGCAGGTCCGTCGGGATGTCGTAGTCGAGCATCACGTAGCCGCGGGCGACGAGCACGCCCTGCAGCCGGCGACGGAGGACGTCGATGCCGGGGATGGTCTCGTCGGTCGAGACGAGCAGTGCCGTCGACTCGAGGATGACCGGGCCGAAGATCTCGAGGCCCGCCGCGCGGAGGGTGCTGCCCGTCGAGACGACGTCGGCGACCGCGTCGGCCACACCGAGCCGGACCGCGCTCTCCACGGCGCCGTCGAGCTTGACGAGCTCCGCGGTGACCCCGTGCCGGGCGAGGAACTCCCCCACCAGACCCGGGTAGCTCGTCGCCACGCGCACGCCGTCGAGGTCCTGCAGCTCGGTGAACCGGCCGGGCGTGCCGGCGAAGCGGAACGTCGAGTCGGCGAACCCGAGCGCGTCGACCTCGTGCGCCGCGGACCCGGAGTCGAGCAGCAGGTCGCGGCCGGTGATGCCGACGTCGAGCGCACCCGACCCGACGTACGTCGCGATGTCGCGCGGGCGGAGGAAGAAGAACTCGACGCCGTTGCGCTCGTCGAGCAGGTGGAGCGCCTTCGGGTCACGGCGACCGGCGTACCCGGCCTCCCGGAGCATCTCGGAGGCGGTCTCGGACAGCGAGCCCTTGTTGGGCACGGCGATGCGGAGCATCAGGGGGTCTGCTTCCTGTTGGAGGTCGGTGACGGCTGCGGGTCGCAACGGCGCCGGAGCGCGCGTGGCGGGTGCCTACAGATGTCGCCAGACGTCCGCCGGGGTGAGCCCCTTGGCGACCATGAGCACCTGGAGGTGGTAGATCAGCTGCGAGATCTCCTCCGAGGTGCGCTCGTCGCCCTCGTACTCGGCCGCCATCCAGACCTCGGCGGCCTCCTCCACGATCTTCTTGCCGATCTGGTGCACGCCGGCGTCCAGTTCGGCGACGGTGCCGGAGCCCTCGGGGCGCGTGCGCGCCTTCTCGGTCAGCTCCGCGAACAGGTCGTCGAACGTCTTCACGGGGACCAGGCTACCGTCCTGCTCGGGTCCGGCGGACGCACCGTCCGGACGGGAGGCGCTGCCCGACCCCGCCTCGTCGGTCGGGTCGGTCGTCGGTCGGCCTGCGACGGCGGTCACGCGCGGGCCGCCGCGGCCGCCTCGCGCAGGTCCGCGATGCGCTGCGCCGGCTCCCCGCCGTACACGGCGGAGCCGGCCACGAGCGTGTCGGCGCCGCTCCGCACGGCCTCGGGCACGGTGTCCACCGCGATGCCGCCGTCGACCTCGAGCCAGACGTCGAGGCCCGAGGCGTCCACGGCGGCGCGGGCATCGGCGAGCTTGGGCATCACGGACGGCATGAACGACTGGCCGCCGAAGCCCGGCTCCACCGTCATGAGCAGGATCATGTCGTAGGCGTCGAGGTGGTGCAGGACCTGCGTGATCGGCGTGCCGGGCTTCACGGCCACGGCGGCGCGGGCACCGTTCGACCGGATCGCGGCGGCCGTCGCCACCGGGTCGTCGGCGGCCTCGAAGTGGAAGGTGACGCTCGCGGCACCGGTCTCGGCGTACTTCGGCGCCTGCGTGTCGGCGTCCGTGATCATGAGGTGCACGTCGAGCGGCACCGGCGAGACCTCCTGCAGGCGCTCCACGATCGGCAGGCCCAGCGTGAGGTTCGGCACGAAGTGGTTGTCCATCACGTCGACGTGCACCAGGTCGGCGCTCTCGATGCGGTGCAGCTCCCGCTCGAGGTTCGCGAAGTCGGCGGACAGGATGCTCGGCGAGATGCGGATCGTCACCCGGCAACCCTACCGATCCGTCCCCTCGCAGGACGCAACGGACGAGGGTCAGGCGGTCCGGCGGAACAGCGCGACGAACATCGCGTCCGTGCCGATCCGGTGCGGCCACAGCTGCACCGTCCGACCGTCGGCGACCTGCGGGTCCCGCGCCGCGACCGCGCGGACGACGCCGGCGGTGTCGAGCTGTTCGAGCACGTCGCCGTGCCGCGCCATCAGGGCGTCGACCTGGCCGCGGGTCTCGGCGAGGTGCGGCGAGCACGTGACGTACGCGAGCGTGCCGCCCGGCGCGAGTGCCCGGACGGCGGCGTCGAGCAGCTCCGCCTGCAGCGCCGCGAGCTCTGGGACGTCCTCCGGCTGCTTCCGCCAGCGCGCCTCCGGTCGTCGGCGCAGCGCCCCGAGCCCGGTGCAGGGAGCGTCGAGCAGGATGCGGTCGAAGCGCGCGTCACCGGGTCTGCCGAACCGGCGGCCGTCGCCCTCGACGACGGACACGACGTCGTCGCCCGCCACGGTGGCGAGTGCCTTCCGCACGAGGCCGGCCCGGGCGGGGACGAGCTCGTTGGCGACGAGCGTCGCGCCGGCCTGCGCGGCCTCGGCCGCGAGCAGGGCCGCCTTGCCGCCGGGTCCGGCGCACATGTCGAGCCACCGCTCCCCCGCACGCACGTCGGAAGAGCGGGTGAGCGCGAGGGCCGCCAGCTGCGAACCCTCGTCCTGCACGCGGAGTCGACCCGCGGCGACGCCCGGCACGCGCGCGGGGTCGCCGGCCGTCCCGCGGATGCCCACCGGCGAGACCGGGCGGTCGTCCGGCTCGTCGTCGGCGGCACGGACGGGAGGCTCGTGCCCCGCCGCGTCGTCGGCGTCCGTGTCGCCCGCGGTCGGCTCGGGCGGCCGCACCGCGGTCCGCAGGTCGTCCTCCGTCGCGAGCCCCGGCAGCGCCACGAGCTGCACGCGCGGCGCGACGTTGTCGGCGGCGAGCAGCGCGGCGAGCTCGTCGCGCGAGCGTTCGGCGGCCAGGGCGTCCCGGAGCGCCGCCACGACCCACGCCGGGTGCGACCACCGGGTCGCGAGCAGGGCGTCGCCGCCGCGGCCCGCCGTGACGAGGGCGTCCCACTCGTCGTCGGTCTTCGCGGCGACCTTGCGCAGGACGGCGTTCACGAAGCCGGTGGCCCGGCGGGCGCCGACCTCACGGGTGAGCTCGACGGTCGCCGACACCGCGGCGTGCGTCGGCGTCCGCATGCCGAGGAGCTGGTGCACGCCGAGCCGCATGACGTCGAGCACGTCGGACTCGATGTCGTCGACCCGTCGGCCGGACGCGACGCCGACGATCGCGTCGTACCGGCCGAGCATCCGGATCGAGCCGTAGGTGAGCTCGGTCGCGAAGGCGGCGTCGCGGGCGGACAGGCCGGCACGGCGGATGCGGGTCGGCAGGAGCAGGTTCGCGTAGGCGTCGTCCACCTGCACGGCACGGAGGACGTCGAAGGCGACCCGACGCGCGCTCACCGTCCGCGGGCCGCGCTGGCGGTCGTCGGGGCGCCGGGCGTGCGTGCCGCTCACGAGAGGACCTTCCCGTCGAGCGGACCGAGCCCGCGGGCCCAGGCCGCGGCGTCCATCGGCTTCTTCCCCGCGGGTTGCACCTCGAGCAGGGCCAGGGGCTCGTCGGCGGTACCGACGACCAGGCGTCCGTCGACCAGGCCGAGCGCACCCGGGGCGAGGGGCGGGGCGGAGGAGGGCGTGCCTCCCGACCGACTGCTGCGGAGCAGCTTCACCCGCAGGTCGCCGAGGTGGGCGTACGCGCCGGGCTCGGGGGTGACCCCGCGCAGGTGCGCGTGGACGGCCACCGCGGGTCGGTCGAAGCCGACGTGCCCGTCGGCGATGGTCGTCTTCGGCGCGGTGGTCGGCTCGCCGACCTGGTCCGTGGCGACCGCGGTGCCGTCCGCGAGTGCGTCGACCACGCGCAGGACGGTGCCGGATCCGGTCTCGGCCATCGCGGCGAGGACCTCGCCTGCGGTGGCCTCGGGGTCGATGTCGAACGGGTCGCTGGCGTACACCGGGCCGGCGTCGAGGGCCTCGACGAGCTGGAACACCGTCGCGGCCGTGCGGGTGTCGCCGGCCATCACGGCGCGCTGCACGGGTGCGGCGCCGCGGTACGCGGGCAGGGCGGAGAAGTGCAGGTTGACCCAGCCGAGCCGGGGGGCGTCGAGGGCCGGGCGGCGCAGGAGCGCACCGTAGGCGACGATCACGCCGAGGTCCGCCCGCAGGTCGACCAGCTGCCGGGTCACGGCGTCGTCGACGCGGGTGGCCTCGACGACGGGCAGACCGAGTTCCTCGGCTACCTGCGCCACCGGGGTCGGCGTGAGCACGCGCTTCCGGCCCTGCGGGGTCGGCGGACGGGTGAGCACGGCCGCGATCTCGTGGTCCGAGGCCGCGAGACGTCGGAGGGTGGGGACGGCCGCAGCGGGGCTGCCGGCGACGACGAGGCGCATGGGTTCCATCGTCCCACGGCCCGCGCTGTCCGACCGACGCGCCGGTCGTGCGGCTGCGGACGGACCGCGAGGTTCCTGCGTACCGTCTGTGACATGAGTGACGTCACCACCTCCACCAACCGCTACGCCGGGTCGTCGATCCAGAAGGTCGCGCTCGTCGTGGGCATCGTCTTCCTGCTCGTCGGCATCGCCGGGTTCGTCCCGGGCCTGACCACCGGTGAGCTCGGCGGCGCGGGACACGCGTCGATGGGGATGCTGCTCGGCATCTTCCAGGTCTCGGTGCTGCACAACATCGTCCACCTGCTCTTCGGTGTCGTCGGGCTGCTCGCGGCCTCGCGTGCCTCCGGGTCGCGCATGTACCTCGTGCTCGGCGGCGTCGTCTACTTCGTGCTCTGGGTCTACGGCCTGTTCACGGCCGGCACGATGTCCGGCGCGAACTTCGTGCCGCTGAACTGGGCGGACAACTGGCTGCACCTCGTGCTCGCGATCGGCATGGTCGCCCTCGGTGTCGTCTTCCCGCGGGAGCGCCGCCGGCCCGCCGGCGCCTGACCGCCGGTCCCCCTCCGCGACACGCAACGTGGGCGGTTCCCCGCAGCGCAGTACCGCTGCGAGGGACCGCCCACGTTGCGTCCTGCGAGACACGCGCTCGCGGCGGTCAGACCTCGGTGAAGGGCTCCGCGTCGTCGAGCCGCACGCGGAGCGTCGGTGCCGCCCGGCGACGGTTGCCCCCGGGGAGCACCCGTCGCGTCGACGAGCGCCGGATCACCTCGGCCTTGAGCGTCGCCGCGACCTCGGCCCCGTGCGCGTAGGGGAACCGCACGATGGCCCGGACGGTACCCGGCGTCGGGTCGTCCGGCACCGGCACGGGTCCGAGCACGTCGCCGACCGTCGCGTCGCCGAGCGCCTCGACCGCGGCGGTCACGGCCTCGTCCGTGCCGGTCAGCGTCGCAACCCGGACCGCCGGCGGGAAGTGCAGGGCACGGCGGTCGACGAGCTCGTCGTGCGCGGGACCGTCCAGCCGCCCGAGCCCCATCGCCGTGGCCCGCTTCCCGCCGAAGCCGACGAGGGACACCTCGGCCCCCGGGGCCCCCTTCGCGGCCGCACCGGGCCAGAAGCGCAGGACGGCCCCCTGCCCGCGGAGAGAACGGGAGAGCACACCTCTGAACTCCCGTCACTCCGGGGAATCTCGTATGCCGCCTTCTGCTTGTAAAAAAAAAAAACAAGCAGCCAGTAGGTGCACTGCGCATTACTTCCTACATAACACAGTACTACGGTCTCAGTCATCGACTCTCGTCTC
>NZ_CAJCKG010000033.1:0-33086 GCF_903970945.1 Curtobacterium sp. ME26 | reverse complement strand
GGGAACACCCGGAAGGGCATCTCCCGCAGCGGTTCGACCACGACCCCGGCCGGGACCGACGGCAGCCCGGTGTAGGCGAGGTCGAGCCGACCGGCCACCAGGTCCTGCACGAGTCCGGTCGTGCCCGTCGGCGAGGTCATCAGCTCCACCGCGACGAGCGGGTGCCGCTGCCGGAAGCGCCGGAGCACCCCGGTCAGGTCGACGATGTCCATGCTCGTGAAGATGCCGAGTCGCACGCGCCCGCGGAGGTCGGCGTCGTCGACGGTCGCGAGGTCGCGCATCCGGTCGAGGGCGTCGAGCACGGTCCGTGCGTGCGGGAGCAGGTCCTCGCCCGCGGTGGTCAGCACGAACCGACGGCCGCTGCGGTCGAAGAGCCGCACGCCGAGCGAGCGCTCGAGCGACGCGATGCCCGCCGACACCGTCGACTGCGCTGCCCACAGGCGCTCCGCGGCGCGCGTGACGCTGCCCTCGGCCGCGACGGCGACGAACTGTTCGAGCAGGCGGGTCTCCACCTGCCGAGTATCGATCGGATCGATGGTCGCCATCAATAGCATCCGTTGGACTCGATGTTCTGCGGCGGACATCATCGGAGCATGTCCCCGACCGCCGCCCCCGCTCCCTCCGTACGCACATCCTCCGAACCGGCCCCCGCGCCCCGCGGGCGCCGCGCGCACTCCCGCCGTCGGCACGGCGCCGGTGCCTGGGCGGTCGCGTTCGCGTTCCTCACGGTGATGGCCTTCGCGACGGTCCCGGCGCCGCTCTACGTCGTCTACCAGGCGCGCGACGGCTTCCCGACGTTCACGACGACGGTGGTCTTCGCCGCGTACGGGGTCGGCGTCGTCGTCTCGCTGTTCCTGGCCGGACACCTCAGCGACGTGCACGGACGACGGCCGCTCGTGCTCGCGTCGGTCGCGATCGAGCTCGTCGCGAGCGTGCTGTTCCTGGTGTGGAACGACGTCGCCGGGCTGGTCGTCGCCCGGCTCGTGACCGGCCTCGGCGTCGGGCTCGTCACCGCGACCGCGACGGCGCACCTCGCCGAGCTCCGGGTCCGGGCGACGGGCGCGTCCGACGCCGCGCGGGGCGCGAGCGTCGTCGCGGGCGCGGTCAACCTCGGCGGTCTGTCGCTCGGCGCGCTGGTCGGCGGCGCCCTGGCGGAGTTCGTCGGGCAGCCGCTCGTCGTGCCGTACGTCGTGTTCGTCGTCGCCCTGGTCGTCGCGTTCGTGGTGGTCCTCGCCGCTCCGGAGACCGTCGACCGGCCCGAGCAAGCCGTGCCGTACCGGCCGCAGCGGATCGTCGCCCCCCAGGGACAGGCGGGCGCGTTCTGGGCCGCCGGGGTGGCCGCCTTCGCCGCTCTGGCCGTGCAGGGGCTCTTCACCTCGGTCGCCCCGACGTTCCTCGGCACGACCTTCCACGTGACCGACCGTCTCGCGGCTGGCGCGACGACCTTCGGGGTCTTCGCCGCGAGTGCGCTCTCGCAGATCGTGTTCGCCAGGCTCTCGCAGCAGCGGCAGATCCGCCTCGGACTGGTGCTCCTCGTGGGCGGTCTCGTCGTGCTCGCCGGGGCGGCGGTGCTCCTGCAGGTCGCGGGCTTCATCGGCGGCGGGGTCGTCGCGGGGGCGGGCGTGGGGCTGCTGTTCCGCGCGGCGATCGGCCGCGCCGGCTCGCTGGTCGGACCGGAGCAGCGCGGCGGGGTCCTGGCGGCGACGTTCCTCGTCGCGTACGCGGGCCTGACCGTGCCGGTGGTGGCGGTCGGGGCGGCGCTGCTCGTGCTGCCGACGCTGCCGGTGCTCCTCGGGTACGTGGTGTTCGTGGTCGTGCTGGCGCTCGTCGCGGGCACGCGGTCGGCGTCCCGCGCCGGGTAGGGGCAGCGCGCGACGAACCACGATCGTGACGTCGAGCCAGCACGGGGGCCTGGTTCGACATCGCACCCGTGGTTCGACGCACCCGGGCGGCGACGCACCGCCGCACTGCCGCACCACCGCCATACTGGAGCGCATGCCCCAGCAGCGCCGTCGTCCGGTCGTCACCGCCGTCGCTGCCCTGATCGCGGCCGGGCTCGTCGCCGGCTTCGCCCTGACCGCCCAGCGCAGCGGCGAGGACCCGGTGATCGGTGCCGGCGCGGCCACCGTGACCCCGAGCGCCACCGCGGCAGACGGAGCACCCGCAGCCGAGGGCGCCCCGCGCGACGGCACCGTCACGATCACCCGCACGGGGCCGGACCTGCCCGGCGCCGACGTGCTCGACCGCTGCGACACCGACAGCCGAGCCACGGTCGCCCGGTACGACACCGCCGCGCTCGGCCAGGTCGTCCTGCAGTGCGGTACGTCGGGCCAGGGCTACGAGCACATCCGCGTCCGGCACACCGCTGACTGGCGGGACGTCCTCGGCTCCCGGAGCGATCGCGACTGGGACGACGCCATGCTCACCGCCGTGCAGTCGGTCCTCGAGTCGCCGCCCTCCGGCTACCCGCAGGACGCCGGCGACGGCAAGGTCTGCTACGCGGCACCGGTCCGGTTCGACGACGGATCACGACCCGCGGCCGAGCCGAACGTCCGCGTGATCGTCTCCGCGACGACCGACCGGGTCATCACGGCCTTCCCCACGGACGACGGCGGCTGCTGACCCGAGCCCCACGAGGCGCTCCTACGCGTGCACCTCGTGCTCGTGCCGTCGGTGCGACACCGGTTCGAGCTGGAAGGTCGAGTGCTCCACGGGCACGTCGAAGTGCTCCGCCACGCACCGCTGCAGGTCGTCGAGGATGCGCGGGGCGTGCGCCGTCGAGAAGCAGTGGTCGTCGACCACCACGTGCGCGGTCAGGTTCGGCACGCCGGTCGACACGAGCGTCGCGTGCAGGTCGTGCACCTCGATGACGTGGTCGAGCTCGAGGATGTGCGCCCGGACGTCGTCCAGGTCGAGGCCGGGCGGGGTCGACTCGAGCAGCACGTTCGCCGTCTCGCGGAGCAGTCGGACGGCCCGCGGCAGGATGAGGAGCCCGATCAGGATCGCCGCGATCGAGTCCGCGCGCTCCCACCCGGTGACCATGAGCACGACGGCCGCCACGATGACCGCCACCGAGCCGAGGGTGTCGTTGAGCACCTCGAGCCGTGCGGCGCGCGAGGTGAAGCCCTCGCCCGAGGCGCGCAGCAGCACGGCGTAGGCCACGAGGTTGCCGACGAGTCCGACGACGCCGAACACGAGCAGCGGCCCGGCGTGGACCTCGTCGGGGACGAACAACCGCTGCACCGCCGAGATCACGACGTAGACGCCGACCGCGAGCAGGATCGCCGCCTGCGCGGTCGCACCGAGCACCTCGGCGCGCTGGAACCCCCACGTCCGCTGCGCGGTGGGGCTCCGGCGGGCGAGCCGCGTCGCGACGAGACCGATGCCGAGGCCGCCCGTGTCGACGACCATGTGCCCGGCGTCGACGAGGAGCGCGAGCGACCCGGTGACGACGGCGCCGACGACCTCGGCCAGCAGGATCGTCGCCGAGATGCAGAACGCGACCAGCAGTGCGCGCTCCGAGGCACCGGCATGGCCGTGCGCGTGGCCTCCGCCGTGGTCGTGTCCCATGCCTCGATCGTAGGCAGTCGCACCGACGACGTGCCAGGCTCGAGCCGTGACCCCGTCGCCGTACCAGCTGACGACGCCGTCGCACGTGCTCGACCGGTTGCACCCCCGTCTCCGCGCGTACTTCGGCCCGGTCCCGCCCGGCAGCGTCGGCCGCGGCGAGGGCGTCTTCGACGTGGTCGGCACGCCCCGCCGGTGGCTGTGGCCGGTCCTCGCCTGGCTCGCCCGTGACGGGATCGTGTTCCCGGTGTGGGAGCGGGCCGTCCCGTTCACGGTCGAGAACCGCCCGGCCCGCGTCGGCCGCGGGGGCGGCACCGGCCGGGAGGCGCACCCCACCCCGACGGGACGGCCCGCCTCGACGCCGACCGGCTCCCACCCCGGGGCGGCGGGCAGCGTCGCCGTCCGCGCCCACCGCACCTTCCGGTTCCGCTCCGGCGACCGGACCATGGTCGACGCGATCACCGCCGAGCCGGAGGGCCTCGTCGACCACCTCGGGCACCGCGGCCGCCTGAGCGCCACCCTGCGGGCCGAGGTCGACGTCGACGGCCCGGACGCGGGCGCCCTGCGCCTGGTCTCCACGCGCGTGACGGTGCGTGCGCTCGGACGCGACCGGAGCCTCCCGTCCGTCCTCGCACCGCGTGTGACGCTCGTGGAACGATTCGATGACGATGCCGACGTGCAGCGCGTGTCCCTGGTGCTCAGCGCCCCGGTGCTCGGCACGCTGTACCGGTACGAGGGGGCGTTCCGGTACGAGATCGCGCCGGACACAGGACGGGGATGAGATGAGCGACGAGCAGCGCCGTGTCGTGATCGCGGGAGCGAGCGGGTTCGTGGGGCGGTACCTGCAGGACGCCTTCCGCGACGAGGGGTACGAGGTCGTCACGGTCGGGCGCACCGGCGACGCGGTGTGGGGCAACACGGTGCGCATCCGCGCGCTGGTGGACGGTGCCGCACTCGTCGTGAACATGGCGGGCAAGAGCGTGAACTGCCGGTACGGACGCCGGAACCGGGCGGAGATCGTGCGCTCCCGGGTCGACACGACGCTGGAGCTCGCCGAGGCGATCAGCGGCGCCGAGCACCCGCCGCCGCTGTGGGTGAACGCCTCGACCGCGACGATCTACCGGCACGCCGACGACCGGCCGCAGGACGAGGTCACGGGTGAGCTCGGCGAGGGCTTCTCGGTCTCGGTCGCGAAGGCCTGGGAGGAGGCGCTGTTCACCGCCGACCTGCCGCACACCCGCCGCGTCGCACTCCGGATGACGATCGTGTTCGGCGACGGCAGCGCCCTCGTGCCGCTGCTCCGGCTCGCACAGGCCGGGCTCGGCGGGCCGCAGCTCGACGGACCGTGGTTCCCGACCCGCGCACGACTCCGTGCCGGCACGTACCACCGCGACCGGCACACCCACGGGCGCCAGCGCTTCAGCTGGGTGCACATCGCGGACGTCCTCGGGGCGATCCGGTTCGTCCGCGACCACGAGGACCTCGACGGACCGGTCAACGTCGCGAGCCCGGAGCCGTCGGACAACCGCACGGTGATGGCGACGATCCGGGAGGCGGTGGGTCGGCGTTTCGGGCTGCCCACGTGGCGCTGGATGCTCGAACTCGGGTCCTTCGCGATCCGCACCGAGACCGAGCTCGTGCTGAAGAGCCGGTGGGTGGTGCCGACGCGGCTCGTCGAGGCGGGCTACGAGTTCCGGTACCCGGACCTCCGCGGGGCGCTCGCCGGGATCATCGCGGAGCGCCGCCAGCACCGGGACTGACCGCGGGCGACGCCCCCGTCCGCGCGAGACGGTCCTCCGGCGCCGAGACGGTCCCGGATCCGGCGGCGTCTCGGGCAATCGACGGCGTCTCGGCGGCACGGGCGGCACCGGCACCGGCAGCGGCACCGGCGACCGGCAGCGCCCGTGGTGTCCTCGACGACCAGAGCACGGCGGCGACGACCACCGCGCCGGCGACGACCTCGACCACGTCCGGCACCTCGCCGAAGACCGCCCACGACGCGAGGACCCCGACCACGGGCACGAGCATCGAGAACGGCGCGACCGTGCTCGACGGGTACTTCCCCATCAGCCGCGACCAGATCCCGTAGCCGACGAGGCTGCCCGCGACGACGATGTAGAGCAGGCCGAGGTCGGCCGGCAGCGCCGACGTGGTGAACGCGGTCCCGATCGCCTGCCCGACGCGGGCCGGGCCCTCGACCAGCAGGGACAGCGCGAACATCGGCACCGGCGGCACCACCGCCCACCAGAGGGTCAGGTGCAGCGGGTTCACCGGTCCGGTCCGTCGCGTCGCCACGTTGCCGAGCGCCCAACCGAGGGCACCGCACAGCACGAGCACCACCGGCAGCAACGCGGCGGTCTGCGCCCGGTGCACGGCGATCACGCCGAGGGCCGCCACGGCGACGCTCACCCCGACGACCTGTCGTGCCGTCAGACGCTCGCGGAGCAGCACCCCGGCGAGCACGACCGTGAACGGCGCGGACGCCTGGATCACCAGCGAGGCGAGCCCCGAGGGCATCCCGGCGGACATGCCGAGGTAGAGGAACGCGAACTGCAGCACGCCGAGGGTCGCCCCGACGAGCACGATCCACCGGAACGGCACCTTCGGCCGCGGCACGAACAGGATCGTCGGCACCGCGAGCAGCGTGAACCGCACGGCCGCGAGCAGGAACGGGGGCCAGTGGTCGAGCGCGATCGCGGTCGCGGGGAAGTTCAGGCCCCACGCCACGGCGACGACGAGGGCGAGGAGACGGTCACGGAGGAGCACGGTCCGATCGTGCCGGAGCGGAAGCGGTAGCACCAGCGCAGGGTTCGACAGCATCGTTGTAGGGTCCCTGCATGGTCGGCTTCGACATCGCCCTGCTGCCGGTCCTCCGCGAGCTCGCCGAGCGGGGGAGCGTCACCGCGGTCGCCGCCGCGACGCACCGGACGCCGAGCGCGGTGTCGCAGCAACTCCGGACGCTCCAACGGCAGGCCGGTGTCCCGCTCGTCGAACGCGTCGGCCGCGGGGTCCGGCTCACCGCGCACGGCCGGGCGCTGGCCGGCATGGCGACCGGGGTGGCGACGGCACTGGCCACGGTCGAGTCCGCCTGGGCGGAGCACCTCGCGGGCGTGACGGGCACGGTCGACCTCGCGGTGTTCCCCTCGGCGGCCGAGCTCCTGCTCCCGGGCCTGCTGACCCGGATGCGGGACCACCCCGGCATCGTGCTCGAGCTCTCCGACGTCGACGTCAGCGAGGGGGAGTTCGCACCGCTCACCGCCGACCACGACGTCGTCATCGGGCACCGCCCCGACGGCGCACGTCGGGCGGACGGCGCCGTGGTCGAGACGGTCGCCCTGCTCCGGGAGCCGCTCGACGTCGCACTGCCCCTCGACCACGCGCTCGCCGGACGGGAGCGTGTCGGCGTCGAGGACGTCGTCGACGAGACCTGGATCGGCGTGCCCGAGGACTACCCGATCGACCGGGTGCTGACGGCGCTGGCGGCGGCGTCGGACGTGCCGCCGTCGGTGGCGTTCCGCACGATCCACCTGCCGGTGATCGAGAACCTGGTCGCCGCGGGGCACGGGATCGCGCTCGTGCCGCGGTACACCTCGGGGACGCGGGCACCGGGGCGGTTCCGACTGGCGACACTGGCCGACGTGCGCGCGGGGCGGCGCATCGAGGCGCTGGTGCGCCCGGACCGCGCGGTCCGACCTGCGGTCCGCACCGTCCTGGAGGCGCTGGTCGCCGAGGCGCGCGCCGTCACCACCTGAGGTGGTGCGGTGCGCGGCGGGGCCGCCCCGCGCCTCCCGTCCGCCCCGCGCCTCCCGTCCGCCCTGTCGTCGCCACCCGCGAGCGGGCTCAGACGTCCAGGTGGTCGACCAGCTCGTCCGCCAGGCCCGTGTAGGTGCCCGGCGTCAGGTTCGTGAGCCGCGCCTTCGCACCCGACGAGATGTCGAGCCCGTTGACGAACGCCACGAGCTCGGCCTGCCCGATGCGCTTGCCGCGGGTCAGCTCCTTGAGCATCGCGTAGGGGTCCTCGATCTCCGACTGCCCGGCGGTGACCTCGGCACGGATGACGGTCTGGACCGCCTCGCCCAGGACCTCCCAGTTGTGGTCGAGGTCCTCCGCGAGCCGACCCTCGTTCACGGCGATCTCGCCGAGCCCGCGACGGAGGTTGTCGAGCGCGAGCAGCGAGTGCCCGAACGCGACGCCGATGTTCCGCTGCGTGGTCGAGTCGGTCAGGTCGCGCTGCAGGCGGCTGGTGACCAGGGTCTCGGACAGCGTCGAGAAGAGCGCCGACGAGATCTCGAGGTTCGCCTCGGCGTTCTCGAACCGGATCGGGTTGATCTTGTGCGGCATCGTCGACGAGCCCGTCGCACCCGCGACCGGGATCTGCGTGAAGTACCCCATCGAGATGTAGGTCCACACGTCCGTGGCGAGGTTGTGCAGGATCCGGTTCGCGTGACGCACCCGGTCGTACAGCTCGGCCTGCCAGTCGTGCGACTCGATCTGCGTGGTGAGCGGGTTCCAGGTCAGGCCGAGGCCCTCGACGAACTCCTTCGACAGCGCGGGCCAGTCCGCCTCGGGGTCGGCGGCGAGGTGCGCCGAGAAGGTGCCGGTCGCGCCGGAGAACTTGCCGAGGTACTCGCCGCCCTCGATCTGCGCGAGCACCCGCTCGAGGCGGTAGACGACGACGGCGAGCTCCTTGCCGAGGGTCGTCGGCGTCGCGGGCTGACCGTGGGTGTGGGAGAGCATCGGGACGGCCCGGAGCTCCTCGGCCATCGTGCGCAGCGTCGCCAGGACGGCGCGGTACGCCGGCAGCCAGACCCGGTCGACGGTGTCGCGGACCGTCAGCGCGTACGAGAGGTTGTTGACGTCCTCGCTCGTGCACGCGAAGTGCGTCAGCTCGGCGATCGCGTCGAGCCCGAGGTCGGACAGCCGGCGGCGGACGAAGTACTCCACGGCCTTGACGTCGTGGCGCGTCGTGGCCTCGATCTCGGCCAGCTCGGCGATCTCCTGCTGGCCGAAGGTCTCGACGACCCGACGGAGTGCGGCCTTGTCGTCGATGCTCAGCGGCGAGGTGGTGAACATCGCGTGGTCGGTCAGGAAGATGAGCCACTCGACCTCGACCACGATGCGCGCGCGGTTGAGGCCGGCCTCGGAGAGGTGCTCGCCCACCGTGTGCACGATCGGGTAGTAGCGCCCGTCGAGCGGGCTGATCGGCTGCGGGGGAAGGGGGGTCATGGGGCTCCCTGACGGACTGCCGGTTCGAGTTGGCGGAAGAGCGCCCGGCAGGCCCGCTCGACGGTCGAGAGCACTCGGTCGAACTCGTGCCGGTCCGCGTAGTACGGGTCCGGCACGTCGGTCTGCTGGGGCCAGGCGTCGTCGTACCGCAGCAGGAGCGTCACCTTGGCGGCGTCGTCCATGGTCGGTGCCCACGACCGCAGGACGCGTTCGTGGGAGCGGTCGAGTGCGACCACCAGGTCGAGGTCCGGGAACCGGTCCGGGTCGAACTGGCGGGCGCGATGCCTGCTGCCATCGTATCCGCGTGCCGCCAGCGCCGCGATCGTGCGCTCGTCGGCGGGTTCGCCGACGTGCCAGTCCCCGGTGCCGGCGGAGTCCACCTGGAAACGGTCGGACAGCCCCGCGTCCTCGGCCATCTGGGCGAACACGATGCCGGCCATGGGCGACCGGCAGATGTTCCCGCTGCAGACGAACGACACGCGGAAGGGAGCAGGGCCGTCCTCGGTCATGTGCACATCATGGCGCAGCCGGGTGTCGTCCGCGACGACGGTGCGGCCGGGGGCGACGGTCGGTCACGGACGCGAGCGGCGCAGCACCGGGCGCACGATCAGCCCGATCAGCCACGAGAACACGGCGAGCACGAACGCGCCGACGATGCCCCAGCCGAACGACTCGACCTGCAGCCCGAAGCCGATCGCGTCCGAGATGCCGGCGACGATGAGCAGGAGTACGGCGTTCACGACCAGCGAGATCAGGCCGAGCGTCAGCACGTACAGCGGGAACGCGACGATCCGGATGATCGTGCCGACGACCGCGTTCACGAGCCCGAACACGAACGCCACGAGCAGGAACGTGAGCACGACGGCGGTGGTGTCGCCGTCCCCGAAGGGCGTGACGGTGACGCCGCTCACGAGGAGGGTGGTGAGCCACAGCGCGACGGCGTTGACGACGAGGCGGACGAGGAATCGCATGCGGCCATGATGCCCGCGGACGCCCCCGTCACGCTGGGTCCGCGCGGTTACGCTGACTGTCGTGACTGACGAGCGCGTGCACATCCGGCCCGAGGTGGCGGTCCTCCCCGCCTACAAGCAGGGCCGACAGGCCGCGCCCGAGGCCTTCAAGCTCTCGAGCAACGAGAACCCGTTCCCGCCGCTGCCCGGCGTCGTCGAGGCCGTGCAGGCGCAGACCGCCTACAACCGCTACCCCGACGCCACCGCCCTGGCCGTGCGGGCCGTGCTCGCGCAGCGCGCCGGGCTCACCGTCGACGAGGTTCACGTCGCACCGGGCAGCGTCGCGATCCTGCACGAGCTGGCGAAGGCGACGAGCGGCCCCGGTGACGAGGTCGTCTACGCCTGGCGCTCGTTCGAGGCCTACCCGGGCGTCGTCACCGTCGCGGGCGCCACGAGCGTGCAGGTGCCGAACCGCCCGGACGGCGGGCACGACCTCGACGCCATGGCCGCGGCCGTCACCGGGCGCACCCGCATGGTGATCGTCTGCACGCCGAACAACCCGACCGGCCCGGTCGTCACCGCCGCCGAGTTCGACGCCTTCATGGCCCGCGTGCCGTCGACCGTGCTCGTGGTGCTCGACGAGGCCTACGCCGAGTTCGTCACCGAGCCCACCGCGGTCCGCGGGACGCCGCTGCTCGAGCGGTACCCGAACCTCGTCGTCCTCCGCACGTTCTCCAAGGCGTACGGACTCGCGGGCCTGCGCGTCGGGTACGCGTTCGGTCCGGCGTACGTGCTCGATGCGGTCCGTGCCTGCGCGATCCCGCTGTCGGTCACGGCGCAGGGGCAGGCCGCCGCGCTGGCGAGCCTCGAGCGTGAGACCGAGCTGCTCGAGCGGGTCGCCGAGCTGGCCGCCAGCCGCGACCGCATCGTCGCCGCGCTGCGGGAGCAGGGCTGGGACGTGCCGGACGCGCAGGGCAACTTCGTGTGGCTGCCGACGGGCGACCTCACGGCCCACGCGGCCGAGCGCTTCGAGGCCGCCGGCATCGTCGTCCGGGCCTTCGGGAACGAGGGGATCCGGGTCTCGATCGGGGAGCACGAGGCTGTGGGAACGCTCCTCGAAACGGCGGGGTCGCTTGTGGGGGACCTCCAGGCGGCCCGGTAGCCCCTGGCGTTACGCTGACCGACATGTCATTCCACGCCGCGGCCCCCGCGACGGCCACCGTCCGGATCCTCGACCTCGAGGGCCGGTTCGTGGAGACCGACGAGAACGCCGAGTACGCCGCCGTCGCGCGGGCGATCCCGGACGAGACCCTGCTGGCGATGCACCGCCGCATGGTGCTGACACGTCGGTTCGACCACGCGGGCCACAACCTCCAGCGCACCGGACAGCTCGGCCTCTGGGTCCCGAGCCACGGACAGGAGGCCGCGCAGGTCGGTTCCGTCTTCGCGCTCCGCGACCAGGACCACGTCTTCCCGTCGTACCGCGAGCACGCCGTCACGATGCACCGCGGCGTCGAGCCGATGGAGATCATCGCGATGTACCGCGGCCAGACGCACGGCGGCTGGGACCCGGACGAGCGTGGCAACACGCACATCTCCACCCTCGTGATCGGCTCGCAGACGCTGCACGCCACGGGCTACGCCCTCGGCCAGAAGCTCGACGGCGACGTCGGCACGGGCGACCCGGACCGCGACGCCTGCACGATCGTGTACTTCGGCGACGGCGCGACGAGCCAGGGTGACGTGAACGAGGCGTACGTCTTCGCCGCGTCGACGCAGGCCCCCGTCGTCTTCTTCCTGCAGAACAACCACTGGGCGATCTCGGTGCCGGTGTCGGTGCAGTCCCCGACGCCGCTCGTCGACCGCCCGCGCGGCTTCGGCATCCCGAGCGTCCGGGTCGACGGCAACGACCTGCTCGCCTCGTACACGGCGTCGCTCGTCGCGACCGACCACGCGCGCAGCGGTCAGGGCCCGGCATTCGTCGAGGCCGAGACCTACCGCATCGGCGCCCACACGAGCTCCGACGACCCGACCCGCTACCGCCTCGACGACGAGCTGGCCTCGTGGGTCGAGCGCGACCCGATCGCCCGCTCGGCCGCGTACCTGCGCAGCCGAGGTGTGACGGACGAGCAGCTCGCCCGGTTCGACGAGGAGGGCGAGGACATCGCCGCCGACGTCCGCCGCGCGACCGTCGCCCTGACCCCGCCGTCGGTGGACGTCATGTTCGACAACGTGTACCGCGAGCCGCACCCGGTCACCACCGCGCAGAAGGCCTGGCTCGAGCAGTACGAGGCCGGTTACGAAGGGGGCTCCCACTGATGAGCACCACCGAGCAGCTCTTCGACTACACGCTCCGCGCCCACCCGGGCGCGGGCGAGGTCCCGAGCGAACCCGTGCAGACCCTGCCGATGGCCAAGGCGCTCAACGCCGGCCTGGCCGCCGCGATGGCCGCCGACGACAAGGTCCTGCTGATGGGCGAGGACATCGGCCAGCTCGGCGGTGTGTTCCGCATCACCGAGGGCCTGCAGGAGCGCTTCGGCGCCGAGCGCGTCCGCGACACCCCGCTCGCCGAGGCCGGCATCATCGGCACCGCGATCGGCCTGGCCCTGCGCGGCTACCGCCCGGTCGTCGAGATCCAGTTCGACGGGTTCGTCTGGCCGGGCTTC
The DNA here is from genome assembly GCF_903970945.1 of Curtobacterium sp. ME26. Lineage (NCBI taxonomy): Bacteria > Bacillati > Actinomycetota > Actinomycetes > Micrococcales > Microbacteriaceae > Curtobacterium > Curtobacterium sp. ME26. The sequence continues at coordinate 20,677 of NZ_CAJCKG010000033.1, read as the reverse complement.
GACCAGATCACCTCGCAGCTCGCCAAGATGCAGAACCGTCTGCCGGCGCACATGTCGCTGCCGGTCGTCATCCGCATTCCCTACGGCGGGCACATCGGCGCCGTGGAGCACCACCAGGAGTCCCCGGAGGCGTACTTCGCGCACACCCCGGGCCTGCGCGTCGTCAGCCCGAGCACGCCGAACGACGCCTACTGGATGATCCAGGAGGCGATCGCGTCGAAGGACCCGGTCGTGTTCCTCGAGCCGAAGTCCCGCTACTGGCCGAAGGGCGAGGTCGACCTCGTCGACGGCCACGTCCCGATGCACACGACGCGCGTCGCCCGCACCGGCACCGAGGTCACCCTCGTGGGGCACGGCGCCATGGTCGCCACGCTCATGCAGGCCGCGGACATCGCCGAGGCCGAGGGCACCAGCTGCGAGGTCATCGACCTCCGCTCGATCTCCCCGATCGACTGGGAGCCGCTGCTCGCCTCGGTCCGCAAGACGGGTCGCGTCGTCATCGCGCAGGAGGCCTCCGGCTTCGTGAGCGTCGGCAGCGAGATCGCCGCGACCGTCGCCGAGCAGTGCTTCTACACGATGCAGGCGCCGCCGATCCGGGTCTCCGGGTTCGACGTGCCCTTCCCGGTGTCGAAGCTCGAGCACCTCCACCTGCCGGACGCGGACCGTGTCCTCGAGGCCGTCGACCGCGCCCTCGCATACTGACCGAGCCGACCAGAACGTTCGAAGGAGCCGCAGTGCCCGCCGCCGAATTCCCCCTGCCCGACGTGGGCGAAGGCCTGACCGAGGCCGAGATCGTGCAGTGGCGCGTCGCGATCGGGGACGAGATCGCCGTCGACCAGGTCCTGGTCGAGATCGAGACCGCGAAGTCGCTCGTCGAGCTCCCGTCCCCGTTCGCCGGCACCGTCACCGGACTGCTCGTGTCCGAGGGTGACACCGTCGAGGTCGGCAAGCCGATCATCCGGGTCGACTCCGACGCGCAGGTCGCGTCGGGTGCGGCACAGCCGGGAGGCACGGCGCCGGTCGCCGACAGCGTCCCGGCCTCGCCGGACGTCCAGGCCACCCCGCCTGCCGCGGCAGCCGCGCCGGCTCCCGTCGCGCAGGCTCCGGCAGCTCCGGCCCCGGCGCAGCAGGCCCCGCGCGCGGCCGCGGCGCCCGCTCCTGCAGCAGCGCCCGCGCCCGCCCCCGCCGCCTCGCAGCCGAAGCACGCCGCTCCGGCGCAACCGGTGGCGGACCACGCCACCGTCGTCGGCACCGACGAGTCGTCCGGCGCCGTCCTGGTCGGCTACGGCTCCGCGACCACGTCGCCGTCCCGCCGGAAGCCGGGCGCGCGGCGGGCCGCAGCGCTCGCGGCCGAGGCGAGCCGCGCCTCCAGTGCGGACGCCGTCGCCGCGGCCGAAGCGGCTGCCGACCCTGGCGAGGACAGCATCTCGCAGGCCGTCGGCGAGCAGGGCTCCCGACCGCGCAAGGCCGTCGTGTCGGGCATCGTCCTGGCGAAGCCCCCGATCCGCAAGCTCGCGAAGGACCTCGACGTCGACCTCGCCGAGGTCGTGCCGACCGGCCTCGCCGGCGAGGTCACGCGCGACGACGTCATCCGCCACGCCAAGCAGGCCGGCGTGTTCCGCAACATCGAGACGCCGGAGTGGGGCGACGTCCGTCGCGAGACGATCCCGGTGAAGGGCGTCCGCAAGGCCATCGCGAAGGCGATGACCACGTCGAAGTTCACGGCACCGCACGTGTCCCTGTTCGTCGACGTCGACGCGACCCGCACGATGGAGTTCGTCAAGCGCCTGAAGTCCTCGCCGACGTTCGCCGGGGTGAAAGTCTCGCCGCTGCTCGTCTTCGCGAAGGCCGTGATCTGGGCCGTCCGGCGGAACCGGTCGGTGAACTCGACCTGGACCGACCAGGAGATCATCGTCCACCACTTCGTGAACCTCGGCATCGCCGCGGCGACCCCGCGTGGGCTGATCGTGCCGAACATCAAGGACGCGCAGGACATGTCGCTGTTCGAGCTCGCGAAGGCGCTCGAGGACCTGACCCTGACCGCCCGCGACGGCAAGACCACGCCGCAGCAGATGGCGGACGGCACCGTGACGATCACGAACATCGGGGTGTTCGGCATGGACACCGGCACGCCGATCCTCAACCCGGGCGAGGTTGCCATCGTCGCGATGGGCACGATCAAGCCGAAGCCCTGGGTCGTCGACGGCGAGGTCCGCTCGCGCATGGTGACCACGATCGGTGCGTCGTTCGACCACCGGGTCGTCGACGGGGACGTGGCATCGCGCTTCGTGCACGACATCGCCTCGGTGCTCGAGGAGCCGGCGCTCCTGCTCGACTAGCCGAGCGATCGGACCGACGGAGCCGGTCCGGTGTTGCGCGATGCCGCAGCGCCGGGCCGGATCGCGCGGACGTCGCGTGGTGTTCACCGGCTTGTCGGCGGTGCGGGTGATGATCGGTGCATGGCCCACCAGCTCCTGACCCCACAGCAGGAGATCCGGACGGATCGCCTGGTGCTCACACCGCTCACGCCCGCCGACATCGACGACGCGCACGCGGTCTTCTCGGACGCCCGCACGTGGGCGCACCTGCCCTCCGGTCGGCACGTCGACCGCGCGAGCACGGTCGACCTCGTCCAGCGGAAGATCGGCGGCCGCGCACGGCACGGTCTCGGCTCCTGGGCCGTTCGGACACCCGACGGCACCTTCGTCGGGATCGGTGGCGTCGACATGACCGCAGCGGGGGTCTGGAACCTGGGCTACCGCCTCGCGCCGTCGGCGTGGGGGCACGGCTACGCGAGTGAGATCGCTGCCGCGGCGGCGGCCCAGTCGAACCGGGTCGCCCCGTGCGCGCCGGTCACCGGGCGGGTGCTGACGAACAACCCGGCCTCGGCAGCGGTGCTGCGGAAGGCCGGGCTGTCGCTCGTGTGGCAGGGGCCGGCGTCCGTGCCGGCACCGGGCGGGGTGTCGGGCCAGGTGTGGACCGACCGGGAGCTCACCGACGACCAGTTCGCCTGGCTCGTCCGCAACGCCTGACGCGGGCATCCAGCACCGCCGCCCGAAGCCGCCGGGCGGGTCAGGCAGCGCCGCGATCCCGTCGGTCGTGGAGCGTGACGACCCGCGTGGCGCGCGCGGTCACCGACGGCGCGTGCGTCGCGATGAGCACGGCAGCGCCGTCGGCGGCGAAGGCTTCCAACCGGTCCAGCACCATCGCGGCGTTGCCGTCGTCGAGCGCACTGGTCGGTTCGTCGGCGAGGATGACCGACGGCTCCTTCACCAGGAGCCGTGCGAGGGCGACGCGCTGTTGTTCGCCGCCGCTCAGCTCGTACGTGCGGTGGGTCGAGCGGCCGCCGAGGCCGACCTGCTCGAGTGCCGCGGCGGTGGACGTGCTCCGGCGTCGGCCGCGCCCCGTCGGACGGGCCAGGTCGACGTTGGCGCCGACGGTCGCGTCGTGGACGAGACCGAAGTCCTGGAACAGGTACCCGATGTGGTCGCGTCGGAGCAGTCGCGCGCGACGCGCACTCCGCCCGGCGTCCACGCCACCGATGGTGATCGTCCCGGAGTCGACCCGGTCGATGTGCCCGACGCAGTCGAGCAGTGTCGACTTGCCGCAGCCGCTCGGCCCCGTGAGCGCCACGACCTCGCCGGGCGCGACCGCGAAGGAGAGGTCCTCCCAGAGCGTGCGACCGCCCCGCTGCTTGCTGACGGCCAGGACCTCGATCATCGTGCTCCGTCTCCTCGGGACCTGTCGGTGCCCCGAGCCGTGCCGAGGACGATCCCGGTGCTCACGAGCGACACCGCCATCGCGGCCGTGATCGCGAGCAGCGCTGCCGGCGTGGCGGTCTGCGTCAGCGGGTCCAGCGTCGAGACCTGCCACGTTGCATCCGGCCTGAGCCGGGACCACGCCGCACCCGCCGCGACCGCTGCGACGGCGACCGACACCACCTCCACGGCGAGCAGGTCGGCGTCCGCTCGCACCGGGTGGACGCCCGCGACGGTCTTCGCGAACCTGGCCCGTCCGTGTCGGCGACGGTGTGCCGACGTCGCCAGTACGGCGAGCGCGACCGCCACCACGGCGCCGCTGACGACGGCAGCGGACTGGGCCACGACCGTCCGTCGGGCACCGCGTGCCGTCTCGGCTGCCGCTTGTCCGACGTCGACCACGGCACTGATCTCCGAGCCGACCCCGGCAGCGTGGATCGCCCGCTCCGCGCGCGCTCGGTCGCGGAACACGACGTCGCCGGTCGACAGCCACGAGCCGAGCTGGTCCGCCGAGAACATCGTGGCCGGCGTCGGGACGACCACCAGGACGGCGTCGTCGACCCACCCCCGGACCCGACCGCCGTCCGGGTACGTCCAGAGCTCCGGCGTGCCGAGCCGCCCGACGGTGACGTCCTCGGTGGCCGCAGCGGGCCCGTCACGGAAGTCCCAGTCGGTGAGCGAACCGACGAGCGCGTCCGGGTCGAGGCTGCTGCGCTCGGGCAGCCAGACGGTCGGCGTCGCACCGGCACGGATGCGGGTGCCGTCTACTGCGCGGACGTCCTGGAGCCGGAGGTACTCGGTATCGACGAAGAGCGCGGACACCCCCGCGCCGCCCTCGCCGGTCGAGACCTCCTTGAGCGCGGTGAGCAGTGCGTCGTGGTCCTGCAGCGCGCCACCGGCGAACCGGCCGAGCCGGTCCCAGTACGCCTGCGACCCGATCGGTCGGGGGTCCGGCGTGATCCACAGCTGCACGACCGTCCCTGCCGCGCGGAGGTCGCGTTCGGTGCCGGACGTCCGCGCCACGACCTCGGCGCCGACGAGACCGCTCACCGCGGCGACGAGCAGCAGCGTCGCCACCAGGCGAGCGGCATGCGCGAGGCCGACGACCCCACCCGGTGGCCGCGAGCCACGCAGCGAGTCGACGAGGGGGCGTCGGCAGGCGAGGAGGACGCCCGTCGCGTGCGCGAGCAGCACCGGCGCGAGCAGCGCGGCGCACAGCAGCGCGGACGCGGCGACGAGTGCCGGCCACTGCGCTGCGCCGTTGACGACCCAGGTGCCGACGCCGACGAGTGGCGCGCCGACGAGCGCGACCGCCGCGCTCGTCCGCAGCGCACCGAGCTCCTGCCGCAGGATCCGCACGGTGCTCTGCCCGTGCAGTCGGGGGACCGCACAGCGTCGCGGCGAGCCGACCGTCGCCACCAGGCACGCGGTGGCCGATCCGAGCACCAGGACGCCGACCAGACCGAGGGTGCCGTCGACCGTGTCACCGATGCCGAGTCGGGCGAGCGCCGGGGTCGACTCGGTCGTCGCTCGGTAACCGACCGAGTCGAAGGCGCGGACCAGGTCGTGGCGGGCGGCGTCGTCACCGAAGAGTTCGTACGTGCCGGTCGGATCGACGTGGTCGAGGTCGGACACGGGCCGGACCCGGGTCGACACCGCACGGGAGAAGTCCGGGTAGCCGTCACGGAGCCACCGCTCGCCGAGCGTTCCCGGAGCGTCGGTCACGAGCGCTGTCCGGCGACCGTCCGGGTCCGCGCGGTCGGCGACCATCCGGACGACGGTCGCGTGGTGTTCCTCGGCGACGCGGGTGATCGCTCCGGCGATGACCCGGTTCGACCGCGCCGCGCCGTCGAGGGACACGGTGACCGAGGACGTCGCCCCGACCACGCTGGTCTCGTCTGCCACGGTGAGTCCCACGAACGCCAGGACGAACGCGAGGACGGGCGGGATGGCGTAGGCGAGTACGAGTGCGCGGGATCGCATGCGTCCTTCCGCTCCGCTGACGTGTCCGATCAGCGTGGCGGAACTGCAGCACTGCGGTCAAACACCGGATGTACGATATTCGGTTCCGCGCTAGTCCTCCGCCGCGAACAACGCATCCGCCAACGGCCCCACGTCCGTCCGGAACGACCACTGCACCGTGTTCCAGTCGTGCCCGCTCCCCGGCGCCGACGCGATCGACACCCGCGCCCCGGCCGCACGAGCAGCCTCCCCGAGCCGCCGCGCGTTCTCGCTGAACTCCCGGTCCGCCGACCCCGCCGTCAGCCACAGCGCGTGGCCGTCGAGCCCGTTCGCCCGCATCTGCGCGATCGGCGCCGCGGCCCGCCACGCCGCCAGGGACCCACCGAACGCCTGGTCGGCGCTGTGCTGCGGGCCCTGGTCGACCGGCTGGAGCTCGCTCGACACGGCCAGTGCCGCCCCGAATTCCGCCGGGTGTCCGGTGAGGAACTGCATGGTGCAGGTGGCGCCCTGCGAGAAGCCGGTCAGCCCCCAGGCCTTCCGGTCCGTGGTGGCGGGCAGGTTCCGGGTGATCCACGCGGGCACGTCCTGCGTGACGTACGTCGCGACGTCACCGAGCCGGGAGTCGACGCACATCGTGTTCCGCCCCGGTGCCGAGAGCTGGTCGACGCTGACGACGATCGGTGCGCGGCCGCCGTGGGCGCGGGCGTAGGCGTCGAGCGGTTCCGCCAGGCGACCGGCGGTGAACAGGTCCCCGGGGGCACCCGGCTGCCCGGAGAAGGCGATCACGACGGGCAGCGGCCGGGGGTCCCGGACGAGGGCGGCGGGTGGCAGCCAGACCACCGCGCGCCGGGCCGCGAAGTGCGAGCGGGTGCCGGGGATCTCGGCGGTCCGCACGATGCCGGCGGCCGGCGGTGCGGCGAGCGGCGCAGCGTCCGGGTCGTACGCGGGCCAGGGGTCGCTCTGCACGACGGTGCCGAGCGTGGGGTACTTCGCGAACTCGACGTTGATGCCGAGAGCGGGCACGAGCAGCGCCGCGGGCACCAGGACGACCGCGAGGGTCCGACGCCACCGGCCGCCCTGCACGAGGCCGGTCACGGCGAGGGCGAGTGCCGCTCCGGCGAACGCGCTCCACATCTGCGTCACCGGGCTGAGGGCGACACCGAACAGGTCGACGACCTGCGTGGTGAACCAGCACGCGCCGAGGACCACGAGCGCGGCGGCACCGGCGATGGCCGCCCGGAGGCCGACCCGTCGCCACGCCTGCTCCGACCGCCACTGCCGGACGGCGGGGAGCAGGACGGCGACGGCCAGCACGGTGAACGCCAGGTCGGCCGGCACGAGCTTCGACGGCGCCTGCAGTTGGGTCGCGAGCAGCCACTCGGTCGGGCTCACCGACGGGCGCCGACGCGCGAGGAGCCCGCGCCGACGTGCGCCTGACGGAGTGCCCAGAGGTGCTTCGGGCGGAGGCCGGGCACGTACGCCGTGGTCAGGGCGCGCGCGACCCGGGGTGCCTGCAGGGCGCTCGGCACGACGAGCCAGAGCGGCTCGTGCGCGGCCCCGAACTTCTCCTTGAACCGCTGCAGCGACCGGAAGCCGTACACGGGCTCGAGGGCACGGGCGACGAGCGCCGACCCGCGCGCGACCCACGACCCGGCGTCGGCGTGCGGAGCGAGCGGCGTGCCGGAGAGGCTGATCGTGGCGAGCCCGGCCTCGCGGGCACGCAGGGCCGTCCGTGCGATGAGGAACTCCATCACGCCGGGCATCCCGTCCTCACCGCGTCGCATGACGTCCAGTGTGTACCCGGTCAGCGTCCCGTGCTCGTGGATCGGCAGCCAGCTCGTCACCGCCGTCACCCGCCCCTCGGCGGTCACCGCGAGCAGCAGGCGCACGTCCGGGTCGTCGAGCTCGTGGAAGCCCCCGAGGGTGAAGCCCATCTCCGGCAGGCGTCGGTCGGCGGCCCACCGGGTGCAGATCGCCTCGACCTGCGCGCGCCGGTCGGCGTCGAGTGCGGCGAGCGTCGTCCACTCGTCGCGGAGGCCCTCGCGGTCGGCACGGTTCGACGCGGTGCGGAGGTCCTGTCGCTTCTTCCCGCGCAGGTCGAAGGTCGTCACGTCGAGGACCGACTCGACGCCGACCGGGAACGACGCCCAGCCCTCCGCCGCGAGGATCGCGCGCACCGGCTCGTGCACGCTCGTGAAGGCGGGGACCCAGCCGTTGCGCTCGCAGGCGCGCGCGAAGGCGGCGACGACCTCGGCCCGGTCCGCCGCGGCGCAGGCCGGGTCGGAGACGGTCAGCGCGACGTCGCCGTGCACCCGGTAGGCGACGGCGCCGAGTCCGTCCGGGTGGGTCCAGGTCGCGTTGCCCTGCCAGGTGCCCATGTGTCCGAGGCTGCCCGCGTCGCCCTCGCGGAGCATGCCGAGGTACGTCTCCGGGCAGGTCGCACTCGCGGTGAAGCGGGCCCGCACGAGCCGACCGCGGAGCACCACGATCGCCAGGAGCACCGCGGCGGGCACGGCCCACGCGCCGAGCAGGGTGACCTGCCACTCGACCTGGTCGGTCGTCAGCCCCTGCCACTGCACGAACCCGTCCTGCAGCGGTTCGATCAGGAACACGTCCGCGAGCACGGCCGACAGCGTCACGAGCAGGCCCGCGGCCAGGACGATCCCGGTGCGACGTCCGCGCCGGACCAGGCAGGCCGCGCCGACGAGGAGCACGCCCACGAGCACGGTCGCGCGGTCGCTCATGGCGTCGGCGAAGGGGGAGAGGACCCCGTCAGGGTCCGGGACGACGAGCGTGACCAGGGTGCCGGTACCGAGCGCGACGAGCGTCGCGACGACGACCGGACGGGGTTCCGTGACGACGGTGCGGTCGGCGCGGGGTGCGGTCGGGGCCGGCCGGGAGGCGCGGCGCACCACGAGCGCGCCGGCTGCGGTCCCGGCCAGGGTCGCCAGGGCGCGGGCGGTGTCGGACCCGTGCCCGGCGAACAGCACCAGCGTGAGCACGACCGTCCAGAGGACGGCACGGACGCGCCGCCGTCGGGCCGGCGGCATCGACGCCGAGACGGCCGCCAGGAGTGCGGTCGCGACCGCGGACGGCGCGAACAGCGGTTCGCCGGAGGCGGCCTGTGCGTGCGCCTCGCCGACGGCGACCCCGACGGTCACCGCGAGGGACGTCACGCCGACGGCGACCAGGGGTGCGCCGGCACCGATCAGCACCGTGCGCAGCGGGCCGAGGGTCCGTTCGGCGAGCAGGGTCGCCGCGACGACGAGCGCGAGGGCGAACCAGGCGACCGGCGGGTGGTGCGGGAAGTCCGGTTCGGCGTGCGCGATCCGTGCGGTGACGGCGAGCAGGACCGCGACGACGGCGACGCCGGTCGTGACGGGGTGCCGACGGAGGGCGGCGACGAGAGCTGTGGGGTCCACACTGCCATCACAGCCGGGTGGCCAGGGTCGGGACATCGGGCGACGGCGTGAACCGCGGTGGCCGGTCGGCCACCGGGCATCCCCCGGGCGGTGGTGGTCCGGCCCGGTGCGACGGTCAGGGGACGGGTACGCCCGGACGGTGCTCGACCGGCAGCCGCAGGTGCAGCGCGAACCCGTCGCCGGGCTGCGGGCCGGACTCCAGGTGGCCGCCGAGCAGCGAGGCGCGCTCGCCGAGGCCGATGAGGCCGAGCCCGGAGCCGGGGAGCTCGAGCCGCTCGGCCTGCGCCGGGCCGTTGACCAGGTCGACGAGGACCTGGTCCCCGTGCAGCCGACCGCTCACCCGGACCCGCGCGCCGGGGGCGTGCTTCCTGACGTTCGTGAGCCCCTCCTGCACGAACCGGTAGACCGCGCGCTGCACGGGCAGGGGCAGGGTGTCGGGCAGGTCGACCGCCACCTCGGTCTCGAGTCCGCTCGCCGCGACGAGCCGGTCGAGGTCGGCGAGCACCGGCTGCGGGGCCGTCTCGCGGTCGGTCCCGCCGGACGCGCGCAGGACCAGCACCATCTCGCGGAGCTCCTGCAGGGTGACGACGCAGAGCTGGCGGATCGTCCGGGCGAAGGCGCGCTCGCGCTCGTCGCGTCCGGCCATCTGCACGCCGCCGGCCTGCACCGCGATCAGCGTGACCTGGTGCGAGACGACGTCGTGCATCTCGCGGGCGAGCAGCGCGCGCTCGCGGGAGAGCGCCACCGCCGCGGCCTGGCGGCGTTCCTCGCTCCGGGACGCCCGCAGTTCGGCGATCCGGTCCACCAGGTCCGCCCGCGTCCGGACGAGCAGCCCGATCGCGAGCGGACCGAGCGCGAAGATCAGCGCGTAGACGACCGAGACGACGATCTCGTCGAGCTGCTGCGGCGGCCCGACGACGAAGCCGCTGAAGCCCACGAACTGCACCGCGGCCGCCAGGAGCATGAGCCACCGGCGGTCCGTCCGCTCGCCGAGGGTGAACAGCGCGACGCTCGCCGCCACGACCCCGGACCCGAAGAAGAGTGCGGGCATCGTCAGGGCGAACGTGAGCACGGGCAGCCGGCGCCGCAGGACCAGGGCCGCGGCGGCGACCACGGAGACGGTGACCTCGGTCGCCGTCGCACCCGCGATGTCGAGCACCGCGTCGACGACGGCGGCCGCGAGGAAGAGCGCGTCCACCAGCCACCAGGGGGCGGGGTGCGCACGCGCACGGCGCAGGCCGGCGTCGACGAGCGCGTCGAGCCTCCCGTCCGTCCGCGCCAGCAGTGCCCGGACGCGCGCGACGCGCGTCCGCTCAGCCATCGAGGAGCCCGGCCTCGGCGGCGCGCAGCGCGAGCTGGACGCGCGTCGTGACGCCGAAGGCGGCGAGCAGCGCGCGCACGTCCTCCTTGACGGTCCCGGTGCTCACGCCGATGCGCTGCCCGATCTCGGGGTTGCTCGCGCCCGCGGCGACCAGGCGCACGACGTCGTGCTCCCGGGCGGACAGCGCGGGCGCCTCGACGGTCGGGCGGGGCGCGAAGAGCCGCGTGCGGTCGAGTCCGGGCGCGAGCACGATCCCGCCGCGGGCCAGGGCGCGGACGTACTCGGCGAGCGACTCCGGGTCGGTGTCCTTGAGCAGGAAGCCCGCCGCGCCGCACTCCATCGCCTGCGCGACGACCTGCGTGTCGGTGTCGAACGTAGTGAGCATGGCGACCGCGGGCGGTTCGGGCAGCGCGCGGAGGGCGTCGAGGACCTCGAGCCCGTTCACCCGCGGCATCCGCACGTCGAGCAGGACGACGTCGGGACGGTGGCGACGGACCGTGTCGACAGCGTCGACGTCGCCGCTCGTGGCGACGACGTCGATGTCCGCCGCCGCGCCGAGGATGAGTTCGAAGCCGTACCGGACGAGGGTCTCGTCGTCCACGATCACCACCGAGGTCACGGTCGTCATCTTGACACGCCGTTGGCGAACGCGGACCGACTCGCTACTGTGAGGGGAACTGGTCATGTCCGCGCATGACCACCGGCACGACCGGTCACGACGAGCGACGGAGCACGGGGACCCGCATGACGACCCGCATCACCGAGGGCGCCGAGCCGAAGCACCAGCAGCTCCGCCGGATCCTGCTGGACCTCGCGACCACGCGGCTGGCCCCCGGTGCGGCGATCCCCTCGGAACGGCAGCTCATCGCGGAGTACGGCGTCTCGCGGATCACGGTGCGCGAGGCCCTCGGGCAGCTCGTCAACGAGGGCTACCTCGAGCGCGTGCGGGGCAAGGGCACGTTCGTGGCGCGACGTCCGGTGCAGTCGACGCTCCACCTGGCGTCGTTCACCGAGGAGATGCGCGCGCTCGGGCACGTGCCGACGACGGTCGTGCTCGTGCGCGAGGAACGCGTGCCGCCGGCGGACACCGTCGCGGCACTGCGGCTGGCCGACGGGGACACGGCGCACCACCTCAAGCGGCTCCGGATGGCGGACGGGGTGCCGGTGTCGATCGACGACGCCTGGCTCTCGGCGTCGGCGTTCCCGGGGCTCCTCGAGCAGGACCTGTCGGGGTCGGTGTACTCGCTCGCGGCGGACGAGTACGGCACGCCGATCGACCGGGCGCGACAGACCGTGGCCGCCAAGGCAGCGGCCGACGACGTGGCCACCCTGCTCGGGACGCGGACCGGCGCACCGGTGCTCGAGTTCGACCGGGTGTCGTACTCGGGGGACCGGCCGGTCGAGCACGCACGCTCCTGGTACCGGTCGGACCGCTACCGGGTGCAGATGGAGGTCACGGCGTCCCGTCCCTCGGCGTGAGGCGCCGCGCCGCGAGCCTCGGCTCCGCGGACATCTTCGCGGTCACCGGACCGCGAAACTGTCCGCAGGGGCGAGGCTCGGCAGCGCCGCCCGGGCCGTCAGACCGTGAAGAGCGTGGCGCCGTCGGTGAGGGTCGTGCCGACCGTGGACTGCTCGACGGAGTCCGGCGCGCTGCCGAGCACCACGACCGGGCACACGGGCGAGTAGCCGGCGGCCGAGATCGCCGCGGGCGTGAAGCGCACGACCGGGTCACCGGCGCGGACGGTGTCGCCCTCCGCCGCGAGCAGCTCGAAGCCGTCGCCGTGCAGCTTCACCGTGTCGATGCCGACGTGCACCAGGACGTCGGTCCCGGCGGTGCCCTGCAGGGCGAACGCGTGCGGGTGCAGCTTGACGATCGTGCCGTCGACCGGGGCGACCGCGGTCACCGCGTCCTCGACGCCGGTCGGGTCGACCGCGACCCCGGCGCCGACGAGCTGCCCGGCGAACACCGGGTCGGGCACGTCGGCGAGGGCGACGACCGGCCCCGCGAAGGGGGTCCGGACCGTCGTCACAGCTCGTCCTGGATGTCCTGCGCGAGGTTGTCGGCCACGGTGCCGACGATGACCTGCCAGCCGGTGCCGCCACCGACGACGGCCTGCGCGCCCGCGGCCTGCAGCGCGGCCTTGTCGACGAGGTCACCGTCCTCGACCTCGACACGGAGGCGCGTGATGCAGCCCTCGACCTCCTCGATGTTGTCGACCCCGCCCAGCGCGGCGATGATGTCGGCTGCCTTGATGTCGGCCATCGGTTCCTCCTCGTTGCGGTTTCCGTGCCGGGTTGACACACATCCGGTCACCGGTTCAGACTACGGAACTGGTCATGACCGGACAGGACCGGACCCGGCGGTACCGCCGAGGCTACCCGCGCCGGACGCGTGACTCAACCCACCCACCGCCGACAGCTCCACCCGATGACGAGAGGACCGCCGATGAGCACCGCTGCTGCAACGGACGTGCCGGACAAGAAGACCCCGAAGAAGCAGTCCAGGCTCTTCGCGAACGCTCAGCGCCTCGGCCGGAGCCTGCTCCTGCCGATCGCGGTGATGCCGGCGGCCGGCATCCTCAACCGCATCGGCCAGCCCGACCTGCTCGGCGCCATCCCCGGGTTCGAGACCGGCGCCGGCGTGATCTCCGCGGCGGGCCAGGCGATCTTCACGTGGCTGCCGCTGCTCTTCGCGGTGGGCATCGCGATCGGCTGGGCCAAGAAGTCGGACGGTACCACGGCGCTCGCCGCGGTGGTCGGCTACATGGTCATGTACGAGGTCTTCGCCGTCATGTCGCCGATCGTGCTCGCGGGCGTCAAGGACGCGAACGGCGACCAGGCCACGATCAACTTCGGCGTGCTCGGCGGCATCGTGATGGGTCTCGTCGCCGCCAACCTGTGGCAGCGGTTCCACCGGACGAAGATGCCCGACTTCCTCGGCTTCTTCTCGGGGCGTCGACTCGTCCCGATCCTCACCGCGGCGGCCGGCCTGGTCATCGCCGTGCTGATGTCCTTCGTCTACCGCTACTTCGACATCGCCCTGAGTGCCGCCGGCCAGGCGGTGTCGGACAACGCCGTCATCGGCGGCGGCATCTTCGGGTTCGCGAACCGCATGCTCATCCCGGTCGGCCTCCACCAGCTGCTCAACTTCTTCCCCTGGTTCCAGCTCGGGAGCTTCACGAACGCGGCCGGGGACGTCGTGCACGGCGACATCCCGCGCTTCCTCGCCGGTGACCCCACCGCGGGCATCTTCCAGACGGGCTTCTTCCCGATCATGATGTTCGCGCTGCCGGCCGGTGCCCTCGCCATCTGGCGGAACGCGAAGCCGCAGAACCGCAAGCTCGTCGGCGGCATCATGCTCTCCGCGGCGCTCACCTCGTTCGTCACGGGTATCACCGAGCCGCTCGAGTACTCGTTCATGTTCGTCGCGTTCCCGCTGTACGTCATCCACGCGGTCCTCACGGGTACGTCGCTGGCGCTGGTGAACGCGCTCGGGATCCACGACGGCTTCTCGTTCTCGGCCGGTGCGATCGACTACGTGCTGAACTTCGGCAAGGCGGACGGGGCGATCTGGCTGATCCCGATCGGCCTGGCGTACGCGGTCGTCTACTACTTCCTGTTCAGCTTCGTCATCAAGAAGTGGAACCTGCGGACCCCGGGCCGCGAGGAGGACACGATCGCCGAGAACACGATCGACGCCGCCACCAAGGCCTAGTCGCCACCACGCGACGGACGGGAGGCGCGGTGCCGGATGGCACCGCGCCTCCCGTCCGTCGTTCGGCTGATACTGGTTTTGACAACCGTTATCAGCAAGCCGTACGCTCGTCCCATGCAGAACCGCCGTCTCCTCGCCCTGCCGCTCGTCGCCGGCGCCGCAGCCCTCGTGCTGACCGGGTGCGCCACGTCCTCGTCCGGCAGCGGGAGCGGCAGCGACGACGGCACCGTCCGCGTCGTCGCCTCGACCAACGTGTACGGCTCGATCGCGAAGACCGTCGGCGGCGACGACGTCGAGGTCACGAGCATCCTCGACGACCCGTCGCAGGATCCGCACTCGTTCGAGTCCAGCGCGCGGACGCAGCTCGCGGTGTCCCGGGCCGACCTGCTCATCGAGAACGGCGGCGGGTACGACGACTTCATGACGACGCTCGCGAAGGCCTCGGGCACCAAGGCCGACACGATCGACGTGGTGGAGCTCTCCGGCCTCGACGCGGGCGGTGACGCCGAGTTCAACGAGCACGTGTTCTACGACTACCCGACCATGGTCAAGCTCGTGGCCGACGTCGAGCAGCGCCTGACGAAGCTCGACTCCGCGCAGGCCGACACCTTCGAGCGCAACGCGAAGGCGCTCACCAGCAAGCTCGACGACCTCGAGTCGCAGACCGCGGCGGCCAAGGAGGAGGTCGACGGTCAGAAGGTGTCGTACACCGAGCCGGTGCCCGGGTACCTGTTCGACGCGATGGGCCTCGACAACGTCACGCCGGAGGCGTTCTCGGAGGCGATCGAGGAGGGCGACGACGTCCCGCCGGCCGCGCTCAACGACACGCTCCGACTGTTCAGCGAGAAGCAGGTGAAGCTGCTCGCCTACAACGAGCAGACGTCCAGCCCGGAGACCGAGCAGGTGAAGCAGGCCGCCGACCAGGCCGGCATCCCGGTGGTCGGTGTCACGGAGACGCTCCCGAAGGGGGAGGATTACGTCTCGTGGCAGCAGGCGAACATCGACGCGATCCAGGGGGCGCTCACGAAGTGACCGCGGTCCAGACCCCCTCGCGAACCGCTGCGGCTCCCGGCCGTGGCGGTTCCGCCGTGCTCGCGCTCCGCGACGCCGCACTGTCCTACGGCTCGCGGGCGCTCTGGTCGCACCTCGACCTCGACGTGGCACCGGGGGAGTTCGTCGCCGTGCTCGGGCCGAACGGGGCCGGCAAGACCTCGCTCCTGCGCACGGTCCTCGGCCAGCAGCGCCTGACCGGCGGCACGATGTCGTTCCTCGGTCGGCCCGTCCGCCGTGGACACCGGAGGATCGGGTACATCCCGCAGCAGCGCCTGATGGAGTCCGGCACGCCGCTCCGCGCGCGGGACATGATCGCGCAGGGGGTCACCGGGTCGCGCTGGGGCGTCCTGCCCGCGAGTCGTGCCGAGCGAGCGCGCATCGACCGCATCCTCGACGAGGTCGGCGCGACGGCGTTCGCGGACGCCCCGGTCGCCGAGCTGTCCGGGGGCGAGCAGCAGCGCACCCGCGTCGGGCAGGCCATCGCCGCCGACCCCGCGTTGCTGCTGTGCGACGAACCGCTCATCTCGCTGGACCTGCGGCACCAGCGCGGGGTCACCGAGCTCATCGACCGGCAGCGCCGCCAGCAGGACGCCGCCGTGCTGTTCGTCACGCACGACGTGAACCCGATCCTCGACGTCGTCGACCGGGTCCTCTACATCGCGGGCGGGCGCTTCCGGATCGGCGCGCCCGACGAGGTGCTGCGGGCCGACGTCCTCTCCGACCTCTACGGCACCCCCGTCGACGTCGTCCGGACCATGGGCCGCATCGTCATCGTCGGTGCGAACGAGGCCCACGACCAGACCGGGGCGCACCACCACTGCGACCCGGACCCACACGCCACCACACCGGACGAAGGGCGGATCTGATGGACGTCCTGTCGACCGTCTTCTCGTTCCAGGACTACGGCGAGCTCCTGGTCCTCGTGCAGAACTCGATCTGGGCCGGCGCCGTGCTCGGCATCGTCGGCGGGCTCATCGGCCCGTTCGTCGTCGCCCGCAACATGCCGTTCGCGGTGCACGGCATCTCGGAGCTCTCGTTCGCCGGGGCCAGTGCCGCACTGCTGTTCGGGGTGAACGTCGTCACCGGCTCGCTCGTCGGGTCGGTGGTCGCGGCGCTGCTGATCGGGCTGCTCGGCTCGCGGGCCCGCGACCGGAACTCGATCATCGCCGTGCTCATGCCGTTCGGTCTCGGGCTCGGCATCCTGTGCCTGGCGCTCTACAAGGGGCGGGCGGCGAACAAGTTCGGGCTGCTGACCGGACAGATCGTCTCGGTCGACAACCCGCAGCTGACCTCGCTCGTGGTCGTCTCCGCGATCGTCGTGGTCACGCTCCTGGTCGTCTGGCGCCCGCTGATGTTCTCGTCGGTCGACCCCGACGTCGCGGCGGCGGCCGGGGTGCCGGTCCGGACCCTCGCGATCGTGTTCATGCTCGCGCTCGGCCTGGCCACCGCGGTCTCCGTGCAGATCGTCGGCGCGCTGCTGGTGCTCTCGCTGCTCGTCACCCCCGCGGCCGCCGCGCTGCGCCTGTCGTCGCACCCCGTGGTCGTGCCCGTGCTCTCGACGGTGTTCGCCGTGGTGTCGGTCGTGGGTGGCATCCTGCTCGCACTCGGCGGCGGCCTGCCGATCAGCCCGTACGTCACGACGATCTCGTTCGTGATCTGGGTCGTCTGCCGCATCGTGGGCGGACGCAAGGACCGGCGCGGACGCGACCGGATCGCGGACCGCGAGCAGACCGACGGAGGCGCACCGAGCCTCCCGTCCGGGACCGACGCGTCGACCGACGCGACCCGCAGGGAAGGAGTCACCGCATGAACGCCGTGCAGAAGCCGAAGCGGAACACCTGGCAGCGCGAGGCGGTGCGCAGCGCGCTGTCCGGCACCGAGGGGTTCGTCAGCGCGCAGGCGCTCCACCAGCACCTGCGTGACGGCGGGTCCACCATCGGACTGGCGACGGTCTACCGGGCGCTCGCCGACCTGGCGACCGAGGGAGATGCCGACTCGCTGCAGCAGGACGGCGAGTCGCTCTACCGTGCGTGCACGACGGACCGGCACCACCACCACCTCATCTGCCGGAACTGCGGCCGGACCGTCGAGATCGAGGCCGACCCCGTCGAGCGGTGGGCGCAGGACGTCGCCGCCGCGAACGGGTTCACGAACGCGAGCCACGTCGTGGACATCTTCGGCGAGTGCGCGGTCTGCACCGCGGCGCGCACCGGGGAGTAGCCTCCCGCGCATGCACGTCATCCTGGTGCCCGGGTTCTGGCTCGACGCGAGCGCGTGGGACGAGGTGACGCCCGTGCTGCAGGAGGCCGGGCACTCCGTCCAGGCGGTCACGCGGACCGGCGCGACGCTCGACGAGCAGGTCGCCGGGATCGTCGCGGTGCTCGACGAGGTCGCGACCCCCGCCGAACCCGTCGTGCTCGCCGGCCACTCGGGAGCAGGCCCGATGGTGCTCATGGCCGCGGACCAGCGGCCCTCGCTCGTGGCGCACCTGCTGTACGTCGACACGTTCCCCGGGCCCGAGGGCGGGTGCGTCAACGACGAGCTGCCCGTGGTGGACGGCGTCGTGCCGCTGCCGTCGTGGGACGTGTGGGAGCCGGCGACCGTCCGGGGGATGACGCCCGAGCTGCGCGAGGCCTTCGAACGCCGGGCGGTCCCGGAACCCGCTGCCGTGCCCTCCGACCCGTTCCACTACGCCGACCCCGCACGGCACCGGATCCCGGCGACCGTCGTGTCCTGCGAGGTCCCGGCGGCGGAGCTCGCGGCGATGGTCGCGGAGCACCACGCCTGGACGACCGAGCTCTCGGCGGTGGAGGACCTGACGATCGTGGGCCTCGAGACCGGGCACTGGCCGATGTTCACGGCGCCGGGGGAGCTCGGGGCGCTCCTGGTGCAGGCGCTCGCGCCGCGGCCGACCGACGGGCTGTAGGCGGGCCCGCCCCGGCTTGTGACACGCCCGGTCGTCGCGTAGTGTTGACCCCTGGTCCGCCGCGTCCGCGTGGCAGACCCAGTTGTTCCAAGCCCTCCGACCGTCGCGAACGCCGCGGTCGCGCGGTGCTCGCAGCCCCTTCGACAGGGTCCGCGGGCCTGGGCGGTGCACACAACCCCCTCGCAGCCCGTTCCGACGGACCTGCGCGTGTGCGCCAGGCAAGTGAACTTGGGAGCGGCCGTCCGGTCGCTCGGTACCTCAGGAGGAAACCATGGCAGCAGTGTGCCAGGTGACCGGAGCCACCCCCGGCTTCGGACACAACATCTCGCACTCGCACCGCCGGACGAAGCGTCGCTTCGACCCGAACGTGCAGAAGAAGACGTACTACGTGCCCTCGCTTCGTCGTAACGTCACGCTCACGCTCAGCGCAAAGGGCATCAAGGTGATCGACGCACGCGGCATCGAGTCCGTCGTCAAGGATCTCCTCGCCCGTGGGGAGAAGATCTGATGGCCAAGAAGGGTCAGGACGTCCGTCCGATCATCAAGCTCCGCTCCACCGCGGGGACCGGGTTCACCTACGTGACCAAGAAGAACCGTCGCAACAACCCGGACCGCCTCGTGCTCAAGAAGTACGACCCGGTGATCCGCAAGCACGTCGACTTCCGTGAGGAGCGCTAAGCATGGCGAAGAAGAGCAAGATCGCGAAGAACAACCAGCGCGCCGAGGTCATCGCGCGCTACGCCGAGCGTCGTCTCGAGCTGAAGAAGGCCCTCGTGGACCCGAACGGCACCGACGAGTCGCGTGAGGCCGCCCGCGTCGGCCTGCAGAAGCTCCCGCGCGACGCGTCGCCGGTGCGCTACCGCAACCGCGACGCCATCGACGGTCGCCCCCGTGGCCACCTCGGTGAGTACGGCATCAGCCGTGTCCGCTTCCGCGACATGGCCCACCGTGGCGAGCTGCCGGGCATCACGAAGAGCTCCTGGTAAGCACCATCCCGCACGAACGCCCCGTCCCCTCCGAGGGACGGGGCGTTCGTCGTCCCCCCGGTCGCTGAGCAGCCGTCACGATCGTCACATCCGTCACTCGGACCCCTCGGAACCCTCGACAAGCCCGGAAATCCGGGCGAGTCGGTCGTCCGCACACCCGCTGGCTGGTAGGTTCGCTGTCGGTTCCGCCCGGCGTGCTCGCCTGTGGAGCCACCACGTCCAGGGCACCCGCTCCGGGCGGGCGGGCGTCCCGAACGTCCCACCGACACTGCAAGAAGTCCGAGGAGGACATCCATGGCTGACAAGTCACTGAACCGCACCGAGCTCGTCGCTGCCGTCGCGCAGGAGTCCGGCCAGAGCCAGGCCACCGTCAACGGCGTCGTCGACGCGCTGTTCAGCGTCGTCTCGTCGTCGGTCGCCGACGGCACCAAGGTCACCATCCCGGGCTGGATCGCCTTCGAGAAGACCCACCGCGCCGCGCGCACCGGCCGCAACCCGCAGACGGGTGACGCCATCGAGATCGCCGCGAGCGACTCGGTCAAGGTCAGCGCCGGCTCGAAGCTCAAGGCTGCCGTCAAGTAGCACCCCCGGAACACCACTCGGAAGGGACGGCCTCGGCCGTCCCTTCCGTCGTTCCCGGACGACGTCAGGGTCCACGGGCACCCCTGCACGGCCGGGAGGCGCGGGTCACCGCCCACAGGTCGGCCCACCCGCGTGCCGTGGTCGGGCGGGCAGCGCCTAGGCTTGTCGGGTGGACCGGATCGCACGCATCGCCGGCCCCGCCGTGCTGCTGCTCGTCGGGTTCGTCTCGCTCCTCGTCGCCCTCGTGATCGGCGGCGGGGCGGACCGTGCACTCATCGCGGACCCCGGCGCCGTCGTGCGCTTCGGGCTGCCGATCGCGCGGCTCGTCGTCGACCTGTCCGCCGCCGCGACCATCGGCGGACTGGCACTCACCGTCGTCGGACTGTCCCGCAGCCGTCCGGAGTGGAACCGCGCGATCGACGTCGCCGCGGGTGCCGCCGGCGTCTGGACCGTGGCGGCAGCCGTCACCACGTTCTTCACGTTCCTGTCCGTCGCCGGGTCGCCCGTCAGCATCGGCGAGCAGTTCGGCCAGTCGATGGGGGTGTTCCTCACCGGGACCGACCTGGGGACGGCCTGGCTCGTCTCCGTGCTCGTCGCGGCCGCGGTGACGGTGCTCTGCTTCGCCGTGCGCGGGCGTGGCATGGTCGCCCTCACCACCGGTGTCGCCATGATCGGGCTCGTGCCGCTCGCGCAGCAGGGGCACGCCGCCGGGACCGCCAGCCACGACTCGGCCGTGACCGCGCTCGGGCTGCACCTCGTCGGCGCCGCGCTCTGGGTCGGCGGGCTGCTGCTCGTCGTCCTGCTGCGGAACGTCCTTCCCGGCGACCGGCTGCCGCTCGTCGTCTCGCGGTACTCGAGCATCGCGCTGGGGTGCTTCGTCCTCGTCGCGGTGTCGGGCACCGCCTCGGCGCAGATCCGCGTCGGAGCACTGTCGAACCTCGCGACGCCGTAC
>NZ_CAJCKG010000032.1:0-34277 GCF_903970945.1 Curtobacterium sp. ME26 | reverse complement strand
CGCTCTGGAGGGCCTGACCAACGCCCGGCGGCACGCGGCCGGGCAGCCGGTCACCGTCGCGGTGGACGTCGTGCGCGGGCCGGCGCTCCGGGTCCGGGTGACGAACCCGACGGCGCACCGTGCCGAGCAGGACACGGCGACGTCCGGCGCGGCTCGGGCGGGGCACGGCCTGCGCGGGCTGGCCGAGCGGGCGAGGCTCCTCGGCGGGTCCTTCTCCGCCGGTCGCGACGCATCCGGCACGCACGTCGTCGAGGCGGTGCTCCCGTGGACGGCGTGACCGCCCCCGTGCGCGTCGTCCTGGTCGACGACGACCACCTCGTCCGGGCCGGTCTCCGACTGCTCCTGAGCGGGGGCGACGGCATCGAGGTCGTGGGCGAGGCCGGCGACGGGCTGGAGGCCGAGGACGTCATCGCCGCGGTGGCACCGGACGTCGTGCTGATGGACATCCGCATGCCCCGGTGCGACGGCCTGGTCGCGACCGAGCGGGAACTCCGGAGGCGTCCGGAGCTCGCCGTGCTGGTGCTGACCACGTTCCAGGACGACGAGCTGGTGCTCGGCGCCCTGCACCGGGGAGCCCGCGGGTTCCTGCTCAAGGACACGCCACCGCACGAGCTCGTCGAGGCGGTCCGGGCCGTGGCCGCCGGCCGGTCGATCCTGTCGCCGTCCGTGCTCGACCGGGTGATCGCGGTCGCCGCCGGGAACGGCTCCGGGCCGGGCGCCGGTGCGACCCCGACCGACGGTGCGCACGAACGGCGACTCCTGGCGACCCTGACCGAACGTGAGACCGAGGTCGCGCTCGCCGTGGCCGCCGGCGCCTCGAACGCACAGATCGCCGCCGACCTGTTCGTGACCCTGGCGACCGTGAAGACGCACGTCGGGCACGTGTACGAGAAGTTCGGCGTCGACAACCGGGTGCAGCTCGCCCTGGTCGTGCACGCCGCCGGCCGGGGAGCCTGAACGCCCGACGAGCGCCGTCGGCAGGATGGGCACGTGCCCGAGATCCACGTGAAGACGTTCCGCGACCCCGACGAGGCGACCGCCGAGGCCGCCGGACTGGCCTGGCTCGCCGAGGCCGAGGAGACCGGCGGCACCCGGATCGCCCGCGTCCTCGACCACCCGGAGCCGACCGTGCTCCACCTCGAGCAGATCCGGGACGGCAGCCCGACGAAGGCGCAGGCCGAGCGCTTCGGTCGGTCACTCGCACGGACCCACGCGGCCGGTGCCGCCCACTGGGGTGCGCCGTCACCCGGGTTCCCGACGCGCGGGGGCCTGCGCATGGGCCGGTCGCGGACGCCGTTCACGAGCGCCGCTGACGCACCGCCGACCTGGGGTGCGTTCTTCGCCGAGTACCGCATCCGGGACTTCGTGCAGCGCATCGTCGACCGCGGTGGCTTCGACGCCGCCGAGGCCGCCGTGTTCGACCGCGTGGCCGACCGACTCGAGGACGGCACCCTCGGCTCGCCGCAGCCCGCGCTCGTCGGTGACGCACCGGCGCGGATCCACGGCGACCTCTGGGCGGGGAACGTGCTGTGGCCGACGGACGCCTCGGAGCCGACCGGTGCCGTGCTCATCGACGCGACGCCGCACGGCGGGCACGCCGAGACCGACCTCGCGCTGCTGGCGTTGTTCGGGCTCCCCCGGCTCGAGACGGTCATCGCCGGGTACGACGCCGAGTCGCGGTTGGCGGACGGCTGGCAGGAGCGCGTCGAGCTCCACCAGCTCGCGCCGCTGCTGCTGCACGTGTTCCTGTTCGGCGGCTCGTACACCGAGCACGCACTGCGCGCCGCACGCCGCTACGCCTGAGGGCCCTCGTGCGGGTGAGCACTGCTCGTCGTTCCGTTGACTTTGAGTTTACAGCGCTGTAAAACAGAGCGAGCGCGACGGAGCGCGAGAGGGAGCAACGATGGTCACCAGCAGGACGACGGCACGTGCGGCGCTCAGCCGCCGCGGGTTCCTCACGGGCGCCGCGGGCGGGATCGGCCTCGGCGCGCTGGCGCTCACCGGCTGTTCGGCGCCGTCCTCGGGCACCGCGGCGGCGGGCGGGACGACGCTGCGCTTCTACGAGCAGAAGCAGGAGGTCATCGCGTACTTCGACGACCTCCTCCGGCGGTTCGAGCGGGAGCACCGCGGCCTCCGGGTCGTCCACGACAGCACGACCGCCATCGCGCCGCAGTTCGTCCGCGGCGAACCGGCCGACGTCGGCTGCTTCAACGACAACCTCGAGCTCGCCCGCTACATCGAGCGCGGCGTGCTCCGCGACCTCGGCGACCTGCCCTCGGCGGCAAGGGTCCGGAAGAGCATCGACGGCCTGACGAACCAGTACGCCACCTTCGAGGACCGCACCAGCGTCCTGCCCTTCTCGCTCGCCGCCGCCGGCGTCATCTACAACAAGCGGATCTTCGCCGAGCAGGACCTCCCGGTCCCGACGACCTGGAGCGAGTTCGTCGACGTCTGCACGGCACTCTCGAAGACGGACGTCACCCCCGTGTACGCGACCGACCGCGACACCTGGACGCTGTGGCAGGGCCTGTTCGACTACTCGGTGGGCAGCCTGGTCGACACCGGGACGTTCTTCCGCAAGATGAAGGCGCTCGGCACGGACGTCGGACCCGACGCCGAGGTCTCCTTCGAGCGCGACTTCGCCGTGCCGATGGAGCGCGCGAAGACGATCTCGACGTTCTTCAACCCGGACCACGCGACCCGCTCCTACGCCGACGGCAACCTGGCGTTCGGACAGGGCAAGGTCGCGATGTACCTGCAGGGGCCGTGGGCGCTCAGCCAGATCGCGCTCGTCGACCCGGACCTACCCGTCGGGACCTTCGCGCTCCCCGTGTCCGACGACCCCGACGACCGGCAGGCACGCGTCAACATCGACCTCGGGCTCTGGATCCCCACGACCACGACGCACCTCGACGAGGCCCGGGAGCTCGTCGAGTTCCTCATGCAGCCCGACGTGATCAACGCCTACAACCTCGACAACCTCGCGTTCGCGACGACCGAGGACGCGGCTCCCCAGACCGACGAGCGCGTGGCCGGCCTGCAGCAGTACGTCGACAGCGGCGACTTCTACCAGGGCGCCGGCACCTTCATCCCCACCTCCATCCCCCTCGGCAACTACCTGCAGACGGCGATCCGCAGCGGCGACTTCGAGTCGATGCTGCGGCGGCTCGACACCGACTGGCGACGCCTCGCCGGCCGCTCGGCGACGGTCTGACCGCCGCGACCCCGGCACCGCCGACCAGGACCCCAGGAGCGCTCATGACCGTCCAGACCCCGCTGACCCCCGGCACACCGGACACCGGTGGACCCCGTCCCGGACCCGCAACCGTCGCGTCCCGCGTGCACCGACGCGTCGGCTCGCTGCGCCGCACCGAGGGCGTCTACTACCTCTTCCTCGTGCCCGCCCTCGTGCTGTTCACGGCGTTCGTCGTCGCCCCCGCGTGCGTCGGCGTCTTCTACAGCTTCACCGACTACCTCGGCTTCGGGCAGTGGCACTTCCTCGGACTCGAGAACTACCGCGCGCTCGTGTCGGACCCGGCGATCCTCGGCTCGTACGGCTTCACCCTCGGCTTCGCCGTGGTGACGGTGATCGTCACGCAGGTGATCGCCCTGGCACTGGCCATCGCGCTGACGAAGCGCGTGCGGTTCGCGAGCGGGCTCCGCGCCGTGTTCGTCATCCCGATGGTCGTCTCCGGCATCATCGTCGCCTACGTCTTCAACTTCCTGTTCTCGAACACCCTGCCGGCCCTGGCGACCTCGGTCGGCTTCGGCCCGCTGGAGCAGAGCATCCTCGGCGACCCGGACCTCGCCTGGCTCGCGATCGTCATCGTCTCGGCCTGGCAGACGATCCCGGGTGCGCTGCTCGTCTACACGGCGGGACTGACCTCCATCCCGACGGACGTCTACGAGGCGAGCTCGCTCGACGGCGCCGGCGCGTGGAAGCAGCTCCGGTCGATCACGCTGCCCCTGATCGGCGGCTTCATCGTCATCAACACGGTGCTCGGCGTGAAGGGCTACCTCGGCGCCTACGACGTGATCGTCGGATTGACGAACGGCGGACCGGGCTCGGCGACGAGCAGCGTCGCGATGACCATCTTCACGGGCTTCACGAGCGGCGACTACGCCTACCAGATGGCCAACGCGACCGTCTTCTTCGTCATCACCGTCCTCATCTCGGTCCTGCAGCTCGCAGTGACCCGCGGAAGGAACCTCCGACTCGCATGAGCGCCATCGACACCCGGTCCCCAGCGACCGCCGCCGCACGCACCACGCCCGATCAGCCCCGCCGACGCCGGCTCGGTCGCGCCGACGTCCCGCTGACGATCGTCCTGGCGATCGCGTCCCTCACCGTCCTGGTCCCGCTCTACGTCACCGTCGCCATGGCGTTCAAGACGAGCGCACAGGCCGTCGACGGCAACGCGCTGTCCCTGCCGTTCCCGTTCAACCCCGCCAGCTTCGCCGAGGCGTGGACGCTCACCCGCTTCCCGGTGTCGTTCTCGGTCTCGCTCGGCGTCGCCGCCCTCACCGTCGTCGCGACGCTGCTCCTCAGCTCGCTCGCCTCGTACGCGATCGTGCGGAACTGGCACCGCCGCTTCTTCCGCTGGTCCTTCGTCTACCTGCTCGCGGCGATGTTCCTGCCGTTCCCGGTGGTCGCCCTGCCGCAGATCAAGCTCACCGCGATGATCTCGCTCGACAGCCCGGTCGGCGTCGCGATCCTGCACGCCATGTTCCAACTGTCGTTCAGCGTGCTGCTCTACTCGGCGTTCCTGCGCTCGATCCCGGTCGAGCTCGAGGAGAGCGCACGCATCGACGGTGCCTCGACGTGGCAGATCTTCTGGCGCGTCATCCTGCCGTTGCTCGGCCCGATGAACGCGACCGTCGGCATCTTCGCGTTCCTCGCCTCGTGGAACGACTTCATGATGCCGTCGCTCATCACCGCGGACCCCGGGCTGCAGACGCTGCCCGTCGTGCAGAACATCTTCCAGAGCCAGTTCGGCACGAACTACAACGTGGCGTTCGCCTCGTACCTCATGGCGATGGCTCCGACGATCGTCGTCTACCTGTTCGCGCAGCGCTGGGTGATCAGCGGCGTGACGCAGGGCGCCGTCAAGAGCTGACCCGAGCCTCCCGTACCGACACCGGCCGGAACGGCCGAGACAGGACCGAACCGACGTGCACTCCCCCACCGACGGCCCCCTGCCCACCATCCGTCCCTTCCCGGGCTCCGACCCGGTCGCCGACGGCGACGCCGTCGTGCAGGGCGACCACTGGCGGATCACCGTGCTGTGCGACGGGCTCTTCCGCATCGAGTGGAGCGACGACGGCGGTTTCGAGGACCGCGCCTCGACCTTCGCGGTACGACGGCGCCTGCCGGTGCCCGAGTACACCGTCGTGCGGCGGGGCGACGGGGTCGAGGTGACCACGGATAGGGCCACCCTCCGGTACGACGGCCGGCCGTTCTCGGCGACCGGGCTGGTGGTCGAGACCTCGGGAGCGGACGCGAACCGGTGGCGCTGGGGCCAGGAGCCGCGTGACCTCGGCGGCACCGGCAGGACGCTCGACGACGTGGACGGGCGGATGCCGCTCGAGTCCGGTGTCCTGGCGCGCGACGGGATCGTCGCGCTCGACGACAGCGACTCGTTCCTGTTCGAGGACGACGGGTGGGTGGGCAGCCGCGTGCCGGGCCGCCGCGACGTGCAGGTGTTCGCGTACGGCCGCGACTACGACGAGGCCCTCCGGGCGTTCCACGCGGTGTCGGGACCACCGACGCGGCTGCCCCGGTGGGCGCTCGGGAACTGGTGGAGCCGCTACCACCCGTACTCGGACGAGTCGTACACGGCGCTCCTCGACCGGTTCGCCGAGGAGCGCCTGCCCTTCTCGGTCGCGGTCGTCGACATGGACTGGCACCGCGTCGACTCCGTGCCGCCGCGCTTCGGCAACGGCTGGACCGGGTACTCGTGGGAGCCGTCGCTCTTCTCCGACCCGCCCGCCTTCCTGGCCGAGCTGCACCGGCGCGGCATGCGGACCACGCTCAACCTGCACCCGGCCGACGGCGTGCGGGCCTTCGAGGACGCCTACCCGGCGATGGCGACCGCGACCGGCATCGATCCCGACACCGAGCAGACGGTCGCGTTCGACCCCACCGACCCGGTCTTCCTCCGCGCGTACTTCGAGCACCTGCACCGGCCGCTCGAGGAGCAGGGCGTCGACTTCTGGTGGATCGACTGGCAGCAGGGCCGCACCTCCGGCATGCCCGGTGTCGACCCGCTCTGGGTGCTCAACCACTTCCACCTGCTCGACTCGGCGCGCGACGGCGGGGCCGGCATGACCTTCTCGCGGTACGCGGGTCCTGGCAGCCACCGGTACGCGGTCGGGTTCTCCGGGGACGCCGTCGTCTCGTGGGCCTCCCTCGCGTTCCAACCCGAGTTCACCGCGACCGCCGCGAACGTCGGGTACCCCTGGTGGAGCCATGACATCGGCGGCCACACCCGCGGAGTGCGCGACGACGAGCTCGCCACCCGCTGGGTGCAGTTCGGGGTCTTCTCGCCGATCATGCGGCTGCACTCCGCGAACAACCCGTTCATCCGCAAGGAGCCGTGGCTGTTCCCGGCCGAGCCCCGGGCCGCGATGGGCGAGGCCCTGCGCTTCCGCCACCGGCTCGTGCCGTACCTGCACACCATGAACCACCGAGCGGCCGCGGGCACCGCACTCGTCCGGCCGGTGTACCACCTCGAGCCGCACCGCGACGAGGCGTACCGGGTGCCGAACGAGTACGCCTTCGGGTCGGAGCTGCTCGTGGCCCCGATCGTCGAACCGCGCGACCCGGTGACGCTGCGGGGCCGGGCGCGGGCCTGGCTGCCGCCGGGCACGTGGACGGACGTCTTCACGGGCACGACGTACGCGGGCGACCGGTTCGTCGACCTGCACCGCGGGCTCGGCACGATCCCCGTGCTGCTGCGTGCGGGCGGGATCCTGCCGCTCGCGGCGCCGGACGAGTCGGACGCGACGGTGAACCCCGCCGCGCTCGAGGTGCTCGTCGCCCCGGGTGCCTCGGGCACGTTCACGCTCGTGGAGGACCGGGAGGAGCAGACCGGCACCAGCACCGGCACCGGGACCGGGACCGGCACCGGCACCGGTACGGAGCCGGACGGCGGCGTGTGCCGGACCACGCTCACGTGGGACCACGACGCCGCCGTGTTCCGGATCGACCCGGCCGAGGGCGACCTCGGCAGCGTGCCGGCCCGGCGTCGGTGGCGCGTCACGTTCCTCGGGGCGCCCGCGGCCGGGCAGGAGGTCGACGCGGTGTCGGCCGACCGGTTCTCGGTCGACCTGGACGTCGCGACGGACGCCGGCGCGGTCCTGACCCTCGCGGGGGCGCCCGCGATCGGTGTGGACGCCCGCGACGCCGCACGGGAGCTCCTCGAGGGTGCCCAGGCGGGCAACGCGGAGAAGCTCACCGCGTGGGAGGTCGTCGACCGCGACGCACCCCGCGCCGACCGGATCGCCGAGCTCGAGACCGTCGGGCTGCCCGGGTCGCTGCGGAGCGCCCTGGTCGAGCTGCTCGGGAGCGTGCACCCCGGGGAGCGGTGACGGCGGCTGCTGCGCGGCTGCGGTCCCGCGGCGGCGGCACGTGCTGCGGTCCCGCGGCGGCGGCACGTGGTGCGACATCGCACGCGTCGATCGACACGTGCGATGTCGGACGATGCGCGCGTACCGGGTGCGTGCGCACCGAGCGACATGCCGCGCGTCGATCGACACGCGGAACGTCGCAGACCGAGCCGGCAGCCCGTCCCGCCCGGCAGCCGCCCCGACCGGCAGCCAGCCCGGCCGGCAGCCCGTCCCGCCCGCCCGGCCGACCGCCGGTCGCGGCCCGCAGCCCCGTCGCCTACCCTGGTCCGGTGGCGGACGAGCAGGCGGGCACCCCGGTCCTCGCGTTCTTCGACGTGGACAACACCCTCGTCCACGGTGCGAGCGCGTTCCACCTCGTGCGCGGACTCCGCGCCGCCCGCCTCATCACCCTGCGCGACATCGTCAGCGCCGGCTGGAAGCACGCCCGCTTCAAGGTCCGCGGCGAGAACGACCGGCACCTGGCCGCCGCGCAGACCCGTGGACTCGAGGTGATCACCGGCATCACGGTCGCCGACATGGCGGCGCTGTCCGACGACGTCTGGGCCCGCCACACCGAGCCGTCCGTGTGGCCCGAGACCGCTGCCCTCGCCCGCGAGCACCTCGCGAAGGGCCACCAGGTGTGGCTCGTCACGGCGACACCGACGTTCCTGGCCGAGGTGATCGCACGCAGCCTCGGGCTGACCGGCGCCCTGGGCAGCGTGTTCGAGGTGGAGGACGGCGCCTACACGGGCCGCCTCGACGGGGCGTTCCTGCACGGGGAGCACAAGGCGGTCGCCGCGCGTGCGCTCCTGGCCCGGACCGGCGCGGACCCCGCGCACTGCTGGGCGTACTCGGACTCCCGCCACGACATCCCCCTGCTGTCCCTCGTCGGGAACCCCGTGGTCGTCAACCCGGACCAGGGGCTCGCCGCACACGCGCGGGCGGCGGGGTGGCCGACGATGCGACTGCAGCGCGCGAGCATCCGGGAGGCCCGGCGCCGAGTCCGACGGGAGGCCTCGGAGGCGTCCTCCCGGCACGGCGGCCCGACGACGGTCCGCGGGGATCAGTCGACCGAGCCGTCCGGGTAGGGCGCGCTCTCCCCCACCAGCAGCCGGTGGCCGACCGTCACCGCCCGTCCCTCGCCCGGGCGTCCCTCGATGCGCTCCTGCAGCCGGTCGAGCGCGGCCTCGGCGAGCGCGACCGTGTCCGGCGCGACCGAGGTCAGGCTCGGCACCAGGCTGGCGGCCAGCCCGATGGCGTCCCACCCGACCACCGCCACGTCGCGCGGCGCCTCGAGCCCCCGCAGGCGCATCGCCCGCAGGGCCCCGACGGCGGCGAGGTCGTCGCGGCAGAGCAGCCCGTCGATCCGGAGTCCGTCGTCGAGGGCACGGCCGAAGGCCTCCTCCGCCCCGCGGGCGTCGCCGACCGCACGCGCGACCATGAGCGACGGGTCGACCGGCAGGCCGGCCTCGGACAGACCGTCGCGGTACCCCTCCGTCCGGAAGGCCGAGGTGCGGGACTGTTCACCCACCTCGTGGCCGAGGAACCCGATCCGGCGCCGTCCGAGGGCCGCGAGGTGCGCGACGGCCTCGGCCGCGGCCCGCACGTTGTCGATCGCGACGAGGTCCGCGCCGTCCGGCCGGACGTCCTCGCCGAGGAACACGACCGCGGTGTCGCCCCGTGCGTGGTCGATCTCGGTGGGCGTGAGCACCTGCGGGTGGATGACGACCCCGTCGACGACCCCCGCCTCGCGCCCGCGGACGGCGGACAGCTCGCCGCCCGGCGCCCCGGCGGTCTCCTCGAGCAGCAGCTGGTACCCCCGCGCGGCGCACACCTCGGAGAACACGTGCGCGAGCTCGGCGAAGTACGGCCGACGCAGGTCGGGGAACGCGAACGCGAGCATGTTCGTGCGGCCGGTGGCCAGGCTCCGCCCCGTCACGTTCGGTCGGTAGCCGAGCGCGTCGACCGACGTCTGCACCCGGGCCCGCATGGCGTCGCTGACGTGCCGGTAGCCACGGACGACGTTCGACACGGTCTTCATCGAGACGCCGGCGTGCTCCGCGACGTCCTGCAGCGTGACCCGGCCCACGCGCCCACCGTAGCGTTGACGATCTGTTTACAGCGCTGTAAATTGCCGGAGCATGAGCATCGTCGCCCCCGCGTCCTCCGTCGACGTCGCCGCCGTCCCCCTCGCCAGCCGGCAGGACGGCCGGTACCCCCGGCCGCAGGTGGTCCGCCGCGACTGGGTCGACCTCAGCGGGCCCTGGTCGTTCCGGCACGACGACGAGGACGCCGGTGCCGATGCCGGGTGGGCCGCCGGGGTCCCCTCGCCGCGCAGCATCACCGTGCCCTTCCCGCCCGAGTCGGCGGCGTCCGGCATCGGCGACCCCGGGTTCCACCCGGTCGTCTGGTACAGCCGGACGATCGGCCACGACGAGCTCGTGCAGGCCGGCCACGGCGCCGACCGGCCCCGCGTCCTGCTGCACTTCGGCGCGGTCGACCATCGCGCCCGGGTCTGGATCGACGGCCGGTTCGTCGGCGAGCACGAGGGCGGGCACACCCCGTTCACGTTCGACGTCACGGCCCTGCTCGCCGAGACCCCCGACGGGGCCGGCCACCTGCTGGTCGTCCGCGCCGAGGACGACCCCGACGACGTCACGCAACCCCGTGGCAAGCAGGACTGGCACGAGGAGGCACACGCGATCTGGTACCGCCGGACCACGGGCATCTGGCAGCCGGTCTGGCTGGAGGCCGTGCCCACCACCGCGATCGACGCACTCCGGTGGACCCCCGCCTCCCCCGCGTCGACGGCGCTGTCGGTCCGCTTCCGCGGCCGGGTGCCCGCCGGTGCCCGGCTCCGGGTCGCCCTCCGTTTCGACGAGCGCGACGAGGACCTCGGCACGACCGAGTGGGACGCCACCGCCAGCCGTCCGACCCTCGAGGTCACCGTGCCGGTCGCACGGCAGCGCAACGGCCAGGCCGAGGACGAGCTGACGTGGTCGCCGGAGACCCCGCGGCTCGTCGACGCCGTCCTCACCCTGGTCGACGCGTCCGGCGCCGTGCTCGACGTCGTCGCCAGCTACCTCGGCATGCGCAGCGTCGGCGTCGGCGGTGGCCGGTTCCTGCTCAACCGGCAGCCCTACCCGGTGCGCAGCGTGCTCGACCAGGCCTTCTGGCCGGAGTCGCACCTGGCCGCACCGCACCCGCTCGCACACCGGCAGGAGGTCGAGCTCATCAAGGCCCTCGGCTTCAACGCCGCGCGCATGCACCAGAAGATCGAGGACCCGCGGTTCCTCTACTGGGCCGACCGCCTCGGCCTCATGGTCTGGGGCGAGGCCCCCGCGGCGTACGAGTTCTCCCCCACGGCCGTGCGTCGACTCACCGCGGAGTGGACCGCCGCCGTCGAGCGGGACGCCTCGCACCCGTCGATCGTCACCTGGGTCCCGTTCAACGAGTCGTGGGGCATCCAGCACGTCGTCTCGGACCCCGCCCAGCAGGCCTACGCGCGGGCGCTCGTCGACCTCACCCGGGCCCTCGACCCGTCCCGGCCGGTGATCGGGAACGACGGCTGGGAGCAGCAGGACACCGACGTCGTGACGATCCACGACTACGAGGGCGACGGCGCCGTGCTCGCGGACACCTACCGCGACGACGCGGCACGCACCCGCGCGCTCGAGGGCCTCGCCCCGTCCGGACACCCCCAGTTCGTCGGTGGTGCCGTCGACCGCGGCCAGCCGGTGATGCTCACCGAGTTCGGCGGCGTCCGGTACCAGGCCGCCGGCCGGCGCACCGAGGGCTGGGGCTACACGGCGGCGGTCGACGGGGACGACTGGGTCGCGCGGATCACGGCGCTCTACGACGGGGTGCGGGCGAGCACGTTCCTGGCAGGGTCGTGCTGGACGCAGCTGACGGACACGATGCAGGAGACGAACGGCCTGCTCCACGCGGACCGGACCCCGAAGGTCCCGATCGAGCAGATCCGCCGGGCGGTGACGGGCAGCTGACGTCTTAGGAAGCTCCGAGGCGGTCCATCGGAACGGTCGACCGGGGACGGCGATGCTCAGCGTCATGACCACGTACCCGATCCCCGTGACCGACCGTCGCGACCGAGCGCACACGGGAGCGCCAACGCGTCGCCGAGCCCTTCCCCGGCTCTTCCTCGGTGAGCGGACCGACGCCCGTTGGCTCCGCCCGGCGTTCTGGCTGCTCCTCGTCGTCACCGCCGTCGTGTACCTCTGGGACCTCAGCGTCTCCGGGTACGCCAACACCTTCTACGCCGCCGCCGTGCAGGCCGGCACGAAGTCGTGGGAGGCGTTCTTCTTCGGCTCGCTCGACTCGTCGAACTTCATCACCGTCGACAAGCCCCCGGCGTCGCTCTGGGTGATGGTGCTGTCGGCTCGGCTGTTCGGGTTCTCGTCGTCCAGCCTGCTGCTCCCCCAGGCGCTGATGGCCGTCGCCTCGGTCGCGCTCGTGTGGGGCACCGTCCGACGGACGCTCGCCCGCCTCGGAGCCACGACCGCGAACGTCGGTGCGCTGCTCGCCGGCTTCATCGTCGCGGCGACCCCGGCGGCGGCGCTCATGTTCCGGTTCGACAACCCGGACGCGCTGCTCGTCCTGCTCATGACCGCGGGCGCGTACTGCACGGTCCGGGCACTGCCGAAGGGCAGCTGGCGGTGGATCGCCCTCGCCGGTGTCGCCCTCGGCTTCGCGTTCCTGACGAAGATGCTCCAGGGCCTGCTCGTCCTGCCGGCCTTCGGCCTCGTGTACCTCTTCGCCGCCCGCACGACCTGGGGCAGGCGCGCGATCGGCCTCGGCATCGCCGCAGTGTCGCTCGTCGTGGCAGCCGGGTGGTGGGTCCTCGCCGTGGCGCTCTGGCCCGCGGAGTCACGCCCGTACATCGGTGGTTCGACCGACAACACGGTCCTCGACCTGGTGTTCGGCTACAACGGCCTCGGCCGGATCTTCGGCGGCTCGGGCAACGGCGGCGGTGGCGGCGGCACGGGCGGCGGCACCGCGGGCTCGTCCTTCGGCGGCTCCACCGGGCTGGACCGGCTGTTCTCGTCCGAGATGGGCCTCGAGATCTCGTGGCTCCTGCCCGCGGCACTCGTCGCGCTCGTGCTCGGCCTGGTGGTCGTCGGCCGGCGGCACCTCGCCGACCCCGCCCGCGCCGGCCTGGTGCTCTGGGGCGGCTGGCTGCTCGTCACCGGACTGGTCTTCTCGTACATGTCCGGCACGATCCACCCGTACTACACCGTGGCGCTCGCCCCGGCGATCGCCGGCCTGGTCGGCACCGGTGGCGCCCTCCTCTGGCACGCCCGCGAGCGCATGACGGGGCGCCTCGGCCTCGCGGCCATGATCGGCGCGACGGCCTTCTGGAGCTGGTGCCTGCTGAACGAGAACGCGTCGTGGCTGCCGTGGCTGCGCTGGGTGGTGCTCGTCGGTGGTCTGCTGTCCGCCGCGGCGATCGTCGTCGGCAGTGTCCCCACTCTCCGGAAGCTCGTCACCATCGGTGTCCTCGCCGGCACGCTGTTCGGGCTGACCGGCACGACGGCCTACGCCCTCGCCACGACGACCGTCGCGCACTCCGGGTCGATCCCGAGCGTCGGTCCGGCGGGCAGCGGCTCCGGCGGGACGGGCGGGTTCCCTGGTGGCGGCGGCCAGCCGGGAGGCACGACCGGCCCCGGCGGGTCGGCCGGCGGCTCCGGAGACGGCGGGTTCCCGGGCGGCGGCCCGCAGGGCACGCAGGGCACGCAGCAGGACGGCACCGAGCAGGACGGCACCGAACAGGGTCAGGGCAGCGGCGGCCAGCCGCCGACCGGCACCGCACCGGAGGGCGCGACCGGCGAGGTGCCCGCGGTGCCCGACGGCGCGACCTCCGCGGACGGGTCGGGGACGAGCCTCCCGACCGGCGGCACGGGCGGCGCGACCACCTCGTCCGCGCTGACGAAGCTGCTCGCAGCCTCGGACGCGAAGTGGTCGGCCGCGGTGAACGGCTCGCAGTCCGCCGCACAGCTCGAGCTCGACACCGACACCGCCGTGATGGCCATCGGCGGCTGGTCGAGCGACCCCGCGCCGACGCTCGCCGAGTTCCAGGCCTGGGTCGCGGCCGGCGACGTCGGCTACTACGTCTCCTCCGGTTCCGGCGGCGGCATGCGCGGAGGGTCCTCCACCGCGAGTGCCATCCAGGAGTGGGTCGCCGCGAACTACGAGTCGACGACCGTCGGCGGCCAGACCGTCTACGACCTGGGCGCGTCGGAGTGACCGGCGACGAGGACACGGCGGCAGCTAGGCTCCGGGGCATGTCGGACCGACCGCTCCTGCGCGCCGACGGCACGCCCGCCCGTGTCCTCGTCGTCGACGACGAGCACGCGCTCGCCGAGGCCGTCGCCCTCGCGTTCGCGGGCGACGGGTGGGCCGTGCGGGCCGTGCACCGCGGGCGGGACGTGCTGTTCGCGGCGCGGGAGTTCCAGCCCGACGTGGTCGTGCTCGACGTGATGCTGCCGGACATCGACGGCTTCGAGGTGCTCGACCGGCTCCGCGACGCACGCGACGACGTCCGGGTCCTGTTCCTCACCGCGCGGGACGCTCCCGAGGACCGGCTCGCCGGGCTCACGGGCGGCGGGGACGACTACCTGACCAAGCCGTTCGGCATCGAGGAGCTGCTCGTCCGGGCCCGGATCCTCGCCCGGACCACCGCGCGGGTGGCGCTGCACGGTGGCTCGGTCGGACTCGTCGTCGGCGACCTGACCGTCGACGAGGACGCCCGCACGGCCACCCGCGGCGGCGAACCGCTCGACCTGACCCCGACCGAGTACGAACTCCTGCGGCACCTCGCCCGCAACCAGAACCGGGTGCTCTCCCGCGACCAGCTGCTGGCCAACGTCTGGGGCATGGACTTCGGCGCCGCCTCGAACCTCGTCGACATGTACGTGTCCTACCTGCGGAAGAAGCTCGACGTCGGACGCGAGCCGATGCTGCAGACCGTCCGCGGGGCCGGGTACGTGCTGCGGCCGGTGTCGTGAGCCGTCCCGAGAGGGCGAGCCGCGCCTCCCCGTCGATCCGCGTCCCGTCGCTGCGGTGGCGGGTCGTCGCCGCGGTCGCGCTGCTGCTCGTCGCGACGAACGTCGTCGTCGGCGCCGTGACCGTGGTCGCGTACCGCGGGTACCTGGTCGGCCGCCTCGACGCAGAGCTCGCGACCGCCGCCGGGCGGACGCCTGGCGGCGACGATCCGGGAGGGATGCCCTCGGGGCCACCGCCCGGCTCCTCCGGATCCCAGGACCCGGAGAACCGCTTCATCGGGGCGCCCGGGCAGGCAGCCGACACCGTCGTGGCGATCCTGCGCGACGGGGACGCCGTCCTCGCCGGGTACACCGACAGCGCCGGCGAACAGCACCGGCTGACCGCGGCGCAGCGTGCCGTGCTCGCCGACGTGACCCCCGACGCGGACCCCGCGACGATCACGCTCGGCGCGCTCGGGACCTACCGTGCGCAGGCCGTCACCCGCGGCGGGGACGTGTTCGTGACGGCGCTGCCGCTCGGTGACCTGCAGGCCTCGATCGTCCGGCTCGTCGTGCTCGTCGGCGGCGTCACCCTGCTCGGGCTCGTGCTCGCGACGTGGGTGCTCGCGCTCACGGTCCGTCGGTCGCTCCGGCCGCTCGAACGGGTCGCGGCCGTGGCGTCCGACGTCACCGCGCTCGACCTCGAACGCGGGGACCCCGACATCCCGGTCCGCGTCGCACCCGCGGACCTGCGGGCGAACCGCGAGGTCGGCCAGGTCGGCACCGCCCTGAACCGGCTGCTCGGACACGTCACCCGTGCCCTCACCGTCCGTCGTGACGCCGAACGGGGCATGCGCACCTTCGTCGCCGACGCGTCGCACGAGCTCCGGACGCCGATCGCCACGGTCCGCGCCTACGCCGACCTCTCCCGGTCGTCGGACGACGTCGACGACCTGCACCGGAACGCGGAGCGCATCGGCACCGCGGCGGTCCGGATGGGCGACCTCGTCGAGGAGCTCCTCCTGCTCGCCCGGCTCGACGCCACCGCGCTCGCCTCGGGTCCGGCACCGGTCCGCGAGGACGTCGACCTGACGGCGCTCGTCGTCGAGGCGACCGTCGACGCCCGGACGACCGCTCCCGACCACCGCTGGGTCCTGCAGATCGCGGACGACCACCCGCTCGAGGTGTCCGGTGACACGGTGCAGGTGCGCCGGGTCGTGACGAACCTGCTCGCCAACGCCCGGACGCACACCCCGGCGGGGACGACGGTCGTCGTCTCGCTGCAGGAGGTGCCGGGCGACGACGGAGCGCTCGTGCGCCTCGTCGTGGCGAACGACGGACCGCCGATCGAGGCGGACGTCCTGCCCACGCTCTTCGACCGGTTCACCCGGGGGACCGCCTCGCGCTCGCGGGAGCACGGGACGAGCGGTCTCGGGCTGGCGATCGTCCGCGCGGTCGCCGCGGCCCACGGCGGGACGGTCCGGGTGGCGTCGGAGCCCGGGCGCACGGCGTTCACGGTGGACCTGCCGGCGGCCCCCGGACGGGCTGACGGGTACGCTGCGGTCACCGACGGACGGGGGACGCGATGACGCAGCGAGACGGGGCACCGGGGGCCGGAGCCCAGCGGTACGGACACCTGCCGGAACGGGCGCGGCCCGAGGACCTGGTGGTCGAGGTCCCCGCGTTCGAGGACGACCGCCCCCAGCCCGAGCCCGAACCGCCGGCGGCCGCACCCGAACTCGTGGCGGCGACGCGGTTCGCGCAGGCGTCGCACGCGGTCCCGACCATCCGGCGGACGCAGCTCCGTGCCGGTCTGTGGATCGCGGGGGTCCCGATCGCCGCCCTCGCCGTCATCGCCGTCGTCCAGGTCCTGCTCGGCGACTGACCGCTCGTCGGCGTCGGCGTCGGCATCGGCCTCGGCGTCGAACCGCAGAAGGACGACGCGCTTCTTAGGGCCACCACAGGCTGCTGCTGCGGGGCGCATCGGGGCGCTGCCGAACCTGATCGGCATGACGCACGCGGACCAGACCCTCGACATCGACATCGTCGTGCCCTGCCACGACGAACAGGACACGCTCGCCGCCCACGTCCGGCGACTGCACCGCTTCTGCAGCGAGTCGTTGCAGCACTCGTGGCGGATCACCATCGCCGACAACGCCTCCACCGACGACACCGCCCGGATCGCCGACGACCTCGCGGCCATGCTGCCCGAGGTCCACGCCGTGCACCTGGCGCGCAAGGGTCGGGGCCGGGCGCTCAAGGCGGTGTGGAACGACTCCCCCGCCCGGGTGCTCGTCTACGTCGACGAGGACCTGTCCACGGACCTCGCCGCACTCGAGCCCCTCGTCGCACCCCTGCTCTCCGGGCACTCCGACGTGGCGATCGGCACCCGGCTCGCGGGGTCCTCGCGGGTGGTCCGTGGCGGCAAGCGCGAGTTCATCTCCCGCTCGTACAACCTGCTCCTCCGCAGCACGATGGGCGTCTCGTTCTCCGACGCGCAGTGCGGCTTCAAGGCCGTCACGCGCGAGACCGCCGACCACCTGCTCCCCCTGTGCGAGGACGACGCCTGGTTCTTCGACACCGAGCTCCTCGTGCTCGCCGAGCACGCCGGACTCCGCATCCACGAGGTACCGGTCGACTGGGTGGACGACGTCGACTCCTCGGTGCACATCGCGTCCACCGCGACCGAGGACCTCAAGGGCATGTGGCGCGTCTCCCGCGGGCTGGCGACCGGCCGGATCCCGATCGCCCCGGTGTACGACGCGATCGGCCGCCGCCCGTTCACGACGCCGCACGTCGGGATCCTCGGGCAGGTGCTGCGCTTCGGGGCGATCGGCGTCCTGTCGACCGTGGCGTTCGCCCTGCTCTACGCCCTGTTCCGGCCGGCGGTCGGTGCGCAGACCGCGGACTTCCTCGCGCTGCTCGTCACGGCGATCGGGAACACCGCCCTCAACCGTCGCTTCACGTTCGGCGTGCGGGGTCGTGCCGGCGCGGGACGCCACCACGTGCAGGGTCTGGTCGTCTTCGGCATCGCCTGGGCGATCACCTCCGGGTCGCTCGTCCTGCTCCACGCGACCACGCCGGGGGCGTCGCACGGCGCCGAGGTCCTGGTGCTCACCGCGGCGAACCTCGTGGCGACGGGCGTGCGGTTCGTCCTGTTCAAGGCGTGGGTGTTCCGCACGCGTCGGCGCCCCGTGCTGGTGCGTCCGGGCGACACCCCCGCGCCGGTCGCGGGCGCTGCCGGTCCGAGCGCGACCGCCGCGGCGTCCGAGTCGGGGCCCCGGCACGTCGACGAATCGGAGGACCGGCGGATCGACGAGCCTGCGGCCTGAGCCGCTCGGGCCGCCGCCTTGCACAACTGAAAGCGCCCCGCACCAGGCGATTCCGCGGCACGAGCTGCCTTCGCTTGTTCGGGAGCAGACAGAACCGGCGGAGCACCGTGTCGCCAGCCCGGCGATGCGGTCCTCGGAAGAGCGCCCGGCGCCAGGCGCGGCGCCCGCGG
The DNA here is from genome assembly GCF_903970945.1 of Curtobacterium sp. ME26. Lineage (NCBI taxonomy): Bacteria > Bacillati > Actinomycetota > Actinomycetes > Micrococcales > Microbacteriaceae > Curtobacterium > Curtobacterium sp. ME26. The sequence continues at coordinate 16,169 of NZ_CAJCKG010000032.1, read as the reverse complement.
CGCCAGGCGCGGCGCCCGCGCAACCGGAAGCACCCCGCGCCACGGGGTTCCGCAGCGCAACGTGCTCGTGGTTGTTCGTGAGCAGACGGAACCGTCGATGCACAGCGACGCCGGCCGGCCTGAGCGCCACCCACGGCCGGACGGGAGGCGCGTGACCGGGCCGCCACGCGCCTCCCGTCCGGCCGGTCTGTTGCACGCGCGGTATACCAAGCCGTAACATCGCCTCACCGCACCACCCCCACCGGGCCTCGACTGCCACCACCGGTCTGCCCGCGGCGAGCGCTCCACCGATGCAGCCCTGGCCGTCCGCAGCCTGCACCGCACCACTGGACCCGCCCGTGAACCCCTCCCCCTTCGGTCTCCACGACCCTGCCCGCGAGTCGAGCGACTGCGGCGTCGGCTTCATCACGCGCCTCGACGGCACCGCCTCCCACGACGTGATCGTGCGCGGCGACGAGGCGCTCTGCGCCATCCCCCACCGCGGCGGCAAGTCCGCCGAGGGCGTCGGCGACGGCGCGGGCGTGAGCATCGACCTGTCGGTGGAGTTCTTCAGCGCGATCACCGGCGAGACCCTGCGGGCCGGACACTTCGGGGTCGCGAACTGCTTCGTGCCGTCGGACGCCGACGAGCGCGCCGACGCCGAGCGGGTCGTGACGGCGGCGATCGAGCACGAGGGCCTCGTGCTCCTGCTCGTCCGCGACGTCCCGGTGGACCACTCGGTCGCGCGTCCCGAGGCCGAGCAGTACCAGCTGCCGATCGTGCAGTGGGTGTTCCGGGCCCCCGAGCACTGGACCCGCACGGAGGTCGACGCCGCGGCGAACCGCGCCCTGCTGGCGGTCGAGGCCGCCTCGTACACCCGCGCCACCGAGGAGCGCGCCCCGCACGCCGCCCTGTACCCGCTCTCGCTCAGCGCCCGGACGCAGGTCCTCAAGGGCCGGCTCAACTCCGGCGAGGTGATCGGGTACTTCACCGACCTCCGTGACCCGCGGCACTCCGTCCGCACGCTCTACTTCCACACCCGGTTCTCGACGAACACCGAGCCGCACCCGACGATGGCGCAGCCGTTCCGCCTGATGGCGCACAACGGCGAGCTCAACACGGACCGCAAGAACCGCCTGTCCGACGAGGCCTCGGCCCGTGCCCGCACGCGGAGCATCGTCCGACCGCCCGGGCAGTCGGACTCCAGCCGACTCGACCAGACCCTGCAGAGCCGCGTGTTCGACGACGGGCTGGACATCGTCGAGGCCGTCGTCACCCTCATGCCGCCCGCGTGGGAGAACGACCGCACGCTCACGCCGGCCGTGCGCGACATGCTCGAGTACCACTCGCTCTACGAGGAGAAGAACGACGGGCCCGCGGCCGTGATCTTCAGCGACGGCGACGTCGTCGGCGCCCGCCTGGACCGACTGGGGCTGCGGCCCCTGCGCACGACGCAGACGGCCGAGTACCTCATGGTGGCGTCGGAGTCCGGCCAGGTGACCTTCGCGCCGGACGAGGTCGTGCACCGCGGCCGCATCGAAGCCGGCGGCATGCTCGTCGTCGACCACCGCACGGGCTCGGTCCTGCGCACCCGCGAGGCACTCGAGGCCCTGGCCGCACGCCGGCCGTACGGCGCGCTGCTCGACGCCGCCCGCGTGGAGCTCGACGCCCTGCCCGCGCCGGCGTACGACCGGGGCACGGACACCCTCGGCTACGACGGCGACCTGTCCCTCGCCGGCCGGTACGTGGCGTACTCGCTGAACCAGGAGAGCTTCCGGTTCATGCTCGACCCGATGCTCGCGAACGGCTCCGAGCGCATCTCGGCGATGGGCTACGGCACCGCGATCAACGCCCTGAGCGACACCGAGGGCGGCATGGCGAAGTACTTCTCGCAGCGCTTCGCCCAGGTGACGAATCCGCCGCTCGACTCGATCCGCGAGGCGGACGGCATGTCGATGCGTGTGGCCCTCGGCGCCAAGCTCGAGGCGCACGGCGGGGACGCGGCGACCACGCCGACCCGTCAGATCGTCGTGCAGTCCCCCGTGCTCGGGCACCTCGACATGGTGCGCCTGCGCGACCAGACCGTCGTCCCGCTCGAGCGCTTCGCCATGCTCTACGTGCCCGTCCCCGACGACGAGCACGCGAACGCCGACGCCGTCCGCTCGGCGGTCACGGCCCTGTGCGACGCCGTCGAGGCCTTCGCCCGCACCACCGGCGGCATCGCGGTGCTGACCGACCGCGCGGTGTCCTCGACGCACGCGCCCCTGCCGGTGATCCTCGCCGTGGCCGCCGTCAACCAGCGGCTCATCGAGGCCGGACTGCGCCTGCGGCTGTCGATCGTCGCCGAGTCCGGCCAGCTGCCGTCGTCGCACCACGTGGCGACCGCCCTCGGCTTCGGGGCGTCGGCCGTGTACAGCCTGTCGGCACGGCTCCGCGCGGAGCAGCAGTACCCCGCCGACGCCGCGCCCGCCGGCGAGCGCACCGCGACGGACCTCGCACTCGCGCGGTTCCGCAAGGCCGCCGAGAAGGCCCTCGCCAAGACGATGGGCCGCGTCGGCCTGTGCACCGCGGAGAGCTACATCGGCGGCGAGTTCTTCGAGCCGAACTACCTCGACACCGGCGACGACCTGTTCGCCCGGGTCTTCCCGCACATGCAGGCCCCGGTCGGCGGTGTCGGCTTCGCCCGCATCACCCAGGCGGCGACCGAGTGGCACGAGCGCGCCCGCTCCGTGCAGACCGAGGCGCAGGTCCCGCTGCTCGGCCTGTTCAAGGAGCGCTCCGACGGCGCCGGCCACTCCTTCGGCGTCGCGAGCGTCCGCGGCTTCGGCGGCATGACCGAGGAGCGCCCGGCCTTCGAGCGCGCCGGTGACTCCGAGGCCCTGCGGCTGCTCACCCTCGGGCAGCTCGACGACGCCTTCGGCATCACCGACACCGCGTACCGGAACACCGGGTACGACCGGCTGAGCGACGCCGAGATCGACGCGCACCGCATCACCCCGGGCTACGTCACGTTCCTGCAGACCACGCACGACGAGCGCTCGCGCCGTCCCGCGGCACTCCGCGACGTCCTCGCGCTGCCCGCCGACGTCACGGGCACCGACGAGGCCGAGGACTTCGCCCGGGAGCTCGGCCGCTTCTCGACGAGCGGCAACGCCAGCATCACGGTGCGCGGCCTGTCCGGCTCGCGTCCGTCGGACGACGGCGACCAGCCGGGAGGCCCGGTGCGGTTCCGCCTGGAGCTCACGTCGACGGGGACCACCGGTGCACTGCGTCACCGGGCCCTCGCGGACGGCCTCGCGCTGCTGCACCCCGGCCAGGTCGACGTCGACGCCGTCGACGACGACCAGGTGACGCTCCGCGCCACCGGCTCCGCCGTCGCCCTGCTCACCCTGCTCGTCAGCGCCCCGGCGAGCCTCGACCTCGACGCGGTCCAGCCCGCGCACGAGATCACCCGCACCCTGGCGTCCGGCGCGATGAGCCACGGCGCCCTGGTCGCCACCGCGCACGAGGCCGTGGCGCACGGCACGAACATGGTCGGCGGCATGTCGAACTCCGGCGAGGGCGGCGAGCACCACTCCCGCTACGGCACGATCCGCGGCTCCCGCATCAAGCAGTTCGCGTCGGGCCGGTTCGGCATCTGGGCGGGCTACCTCGCCGACCCGATGCTCGAGGAGCTCGAGATCAAGATCGGCCAGGGCGCCAAGCCCGGCGAGGGCGGCCAGCTGCCCGCGCCGAAGGTCACGGTCGACATCGCCGCTGCCCGCGGGGGCACGCCGGGCGTCGAGCTCATCTCCCCGCCGCCGCACCACGACACGTACTCGATCGAGGACCTCGCGCAGCTCATCCACGACTGCAAGGCCGCCCGCGTCCGGGTCGTCGTGAAGCTCGTGTCCTCCGAGGGCATCGGCACGATCGCGGTCGGCGTCGCGAAGGCCGGTGCCGACGTCATCAACGTCGCGGGCAACACCGGTGGCACCGGCGCCGCCGCGGTCACGAGCCTGAAGTACGCGGGCCGCTCCGCCGAGATCGGGGTGGCCGAGGTGCACCAGGCCCTCGTCGCGAACGGCCTCCGGCAGAAGGTCACGCTCCGCTGCTCGGGCGCGCACCAGACCGGCTCCGACGTCGTCACGAGCGCGCTGCTCGGCGGCGACTCGTTCGAGTTCGGCACCACCGCGCTCATGATGCTCGGCTGCGTCATGGCGAAGAACTGCAACGTGAAGTGCCCGGCGGGCCTCACCACGAACGCCGAGGCCTTCGAGGGCGACCCCCGTGCCCTCGCGCAGTACCTGCTCAACATCGCGCACGACGTCCGCCAGATCCTCGCGCGCCTGGGCCTGCACTCCCTCCGCGAGGCCCGCGGTCGCACCGACCTGCTCCAGCTGCTCGACCACCCGTCGAGCGTCGGTCGGCTCGACGTCCGGAACCTGCTCGCGCAGGTGCCGGAGAAGGTCGTGACCGAGCCGGAGTACCTCGAGAAGGACTACCGGACCGACGACGCCCTGATCGAACGGGTCCGCGCCGCCCTCGTCGACGGCCACGAGCACACGCTCGTCGTCGACGGCGTGCACCTCGGCAACGCGGACAAGTCGGTCGGCGGGCAGCTCGGCATCGACGTCGAGCGGATCCTCAACCACGAGCTGCGCGGCGTCGACCTGTCCGCACACCCGGCGATCGCCACCGACGACCGGGGTCGACGACGCCTGGTCGACGGCGCGGTCACGATCCGCACGAGCGGGTCCGCCGGACAGTCCTACGGCGTCTTCACGAACGACGGCGTCACCCTCGAGCACACCGGCACCGCGAACGACGGGGTCGGCAAGAGCCAGTCCGGCGGCCGCATCGTCGTCCGTGCCCCCGGCGGCGGCAGCGCCGAGCGGGGCGGGAACGTCCTCGTCGGCAACTTCGCGCTGTTCGGCGCGACCGGTGGTCGCACGTTCGTCGAGGGCGAGGCAGGCGACCGGTTCGCGGTGCGCAACTCCGGCGCGAGCGCGGTCGTCGAGGGCCTCGGTGACTTCGGCTGCGAGTACATGACGGGCGGCGCGGTGCTCAACCTCGGCGGCTTCGGCAAGGGCCTCGGCAACGGGATGTCCGGCGGGTTCCTGTACCAGTACGACCCGACGGGCGAGGTGGTGGACCGGGCGAGCACCGACTCGCTCCTGGTGTTCCCGGTGACCGAGACCGAGCGCGGCGCGTTCCACGAGGCGGCCGCCCGGCTGCTGCTCGAGTGGCACCTGGAGGCCACCGGCTCCGCACTGGCCGCGCGCCTGCTCGCCGAGTGGGAGACGGCCCGCGAGCACGTGTTCGTCGGCATGCCGCGCGCGCTCCTGCTCACCCAGGACGCCGACGCGATCCTCGCCGCGGCGACCCGCTCCGAGCTCCTCGACGAGCTCGCGTCCTCCGTCGCCACGGACAAGCTCCGCGCGTTCAAGACGGACTACCGCGACCGCCGCACGGTGCTCGACGGGCGTGCCCCCGCGCTGGGTGACCAGGGCGAGGACACGTTTTCGCTGCTGTCGTCGTACACGGTGCTCGGCGTCGCCCAGGACGTCGCACGCGAGCGCGTGCCCGGCGCCGCGGCGGGCGACCCCCGGCTCAGCGAGGCGGTGCGGAACCTCGTGCTGACCGAGGACTTCCAGGTGAGGCAGCGCGTCGTGAAGTACCTCCGCGGCACGCTCGACGCCTTCGCCGACGACGAGCTCGCGACCCTCATCGCCGTCAAGCGGCTCGACGACGCCAAGCGGGCGTTCGCGCAGCGGAACAACCGCAGCTCGGACGCACCCGGCACCACGGGGTGGATCATGCACCAGAACGCCAAGAACGACGGCCGCCGACGTGCCGCCCGGTTCGACGAGCTCCTGGCGACGGCGGCCCTCGAGGACATCGCACGCCGCGCCGTGCCCGCGACGGCCGAGGCGGTGACGGCATGACGAACCTGCCGCCCACCGGGTCGCTCATCCCGGTCGACGCCCCGTTCTCCGCCGCGCAGGAGTCCTGGCTCGCCGGGTTCCTCGCGGGCATCGCCGCCGCGGGGAAGCGCTCCGCGTCGCCCGCCCCGACGACGACCGTCGACGTGCTGTTCGGTACCCAGACGGGCAACGCGGAGCTCCTCGCCGAGGACCTCGTCGCCGGCGCCCGGGCACGCGGGCTCGGCGGTCGGGCCACCCCGCTCGACGCCGTCTCCCCGGAGCCGCTCGCGGGCATGTCGCACGTGCTCGTCGTGACCTCGACGTACGGCGAGGGCGAGATGCCCGACAACGCCGGCCTCTTCTGGGAGGCCCTGCAGGCCACGACCGTGCCGCGGCTCGAGGGCCTGCGGTACGCGGTCCTCGGGCTCGGCGACACGAGCTACGACGAGTTCTGCCAGGCGGGCAAGCTGCTCGACCTGCGCCTCGAGCAGCTCGGCGCGACACGGGTCCACGACCGCGTCGACTGCGACGTCGACTACGAGGACCCGGCCGCGCTGTGGAGCGCCGCCGTCCTCGACCGCCTGGCCGCCGAGGCGGGCGCGACCGGAGCGCCCGTGGGGTCGGGCGCGACCACCGGCACGACCGTGACCGGCGGGGCGGGCGTGAGCCGTGCCTCCCGGCCGGGCGCACAGTGGAACAAGCGCAACCCCTACCCGGCGCGGCTCGTCGAGAACCGCCTGCTCTCGTCACCGGGCAGCGCGAAGGAGATCCGGCACCTCGAGTTCGACCTCGGCGACTCCGGGATCACGTACGCCGCCGGTGACGCCCTCGCGGTCGTGCCGCACAACGACCCGGCGCTCGTCGACCGGCTGCTCGAGCACCTCGGAGCCGACGGCTCCGCGCTGTTCGACGGGCGGCCGCTGACCGACGTCCTGCGCGTGGACCGGGAGATCCGGACGCCGTCGAAGGACCTCGTCGCCGACCTCGTGCAGCGGGCACCCGCGTCGGAGCTCGCGGCCGTCGTCGCCCACGGCGACAAGCAGGAGCTCGACCGGTGGCTCTGGGGCCGCGACGTCCTCGACCTGCTCCGGGACGCCGGCGACGCCGCCCCGTCGCTCGACGAGCTGCTGCCGAACCTCCGCGGCCTGCAGGCGCGGCAGTACTCGATCTCGTCGAGTCCGCTCGCGCACCCGGACCGGGTCCACCTGACGATCGCGAGCGTCCGGTACGGCGACGCCCGACGCGCGCACGGCGGGGTCGCCTCGACGTACCTGGCCGACCGCGTGCGCGCCGACGGCGAGGTCGGCGTGTACCTGCAGCCGAACGCGGCCTTCGGGGTCCCCGCGGACGACTCGGCGCCGATGGTCATGATCGGCCCGGGCACCGGCGTCGCACCGTTCCGCGGGTTCCTGCACGAGCGGGCAGCCTCGGGTGCGACCGGTCGCAACTGGCTGTTCTTCGGCGACCAGCACCGGGCGACCGACTTCGTGTACGAGGACGAGCTGACGGCGTTCCGCGAGTCGGGCGTGCTCGACCGGCTCGACCTGGCGTTCTCGCGGGACCAGGCCGAGAAGGTCTACGTCCAGACGCGGATGCGGGAGCAGGCCGCGGAGCTGTACCGGTGGCTCGAGGACGGGGCGTCCGTGTACGTGTGCGGCGACGCCTCCCGGATGGCGAAGGACGTCGAGCAGGCCCTGCTCGACGTGGTCGCGAGCCAGCGCGGGCGTGGTGACGACGACGCACAGGCGTACCTGGCCGACCTGCGGCGCGGCGGGCGCTACGTCCGCGACGTGTACTGAGGCGCCGACGGGCCCCGGCCTGCCCGGTCAGGACGGGCGTACCTGGTCAGAACGGGCGTACCTGATCGACCCGAACGGTCAGGTACGCCCGATCTCACCAGGCACCACACGCGTGATGGGAAGGAACGGGCGCCCCGGCCGCCGGAGGGGGAACGACGACCGGGGCGCGGGAGGGCGCACCGTCACCCGGTGACGGCCGGCGCGTCCGCATCGTCGTCGACGAAGAAGTCCGAGTACAGCGTGCACCCGTCCGGCTCGACGAGGAGGCCCCTGATCCAGACCTCGTGCCGACCCCCCGCGGCGACGACCGTCCCGACACGGTCGTCGTGCGTGCTCTCCGTCGCGGACATGCGGTTCCCTCCCCCACGGTCCCTGCGTCGCGGCGCCCTGTCGCCGTCTCGGGGACGCACGGACCCGCGGTACCGGCAGGCTACGGAGACGACCCCGGCCCCGGGTACCCGTTGACCCGGGCCCCCCGGCGTGCTACTCGGTGTCGCCGGCGCTGGAGGACGGCACACCACCCGGCACCACGGCCTGCGACCACGCCGAGTCGTCGGCCGTGCTCGTGTCCGGCGGCTCCGGCGTCAGCACGAGCCCCGCTCCCGACGTCGCGGCGGCGTACAGGTCCTCGAGCCAGCTGCGGTTGATGGCGGGCACGCGACTGCCGCCGAACGTGAAGCGGAGGCTGACGTTCGGGTGGAGCCAGATCGAGCTCCGGCCGTCGCCGTGCAGCACGTCGTCCTTCCACGAGAACACGAAGCGGTGGTCCCGCCGGAGCATGTTCACGATGACGATCTGCAGGTGTGTGAGTGCGCGGTCGTCGACCCGGAGGTCGAGCACCTCGCCGTCGTAGATGAGCTGACCCATGAGGATCCTTCTACACCTGGCCGGTTGTCGCGACCCGACCGACCGACGGACGGGAGGCGCGTGGCGACCCCGCCACGCGCCTCCCGTCCGTCCGCGACCGCGTCGGGCAGCCGCCGGTCGCTCAGTCCCGACCGGTCGCCTCGTACTGCCGCGCTCCGCCACGCACCCCGGCGAACCGGTACGGCGCGGTGGTGACCCGGGGACGCTCGACGTCCACGCTCGTCGCCGCACCGGCGGCGTGCAGCTCGCGGTAGGCCTCGACGGTCAGCCGCTCGCGGGTGTCGAGCAGGGCGCGCACGCGGCCCTGGCGACGGTGGTCGCGGTGATCGGGGCGGACGATCCCGGTGATGAGCTCCCCGACGCTGCCCGATCCGTAGCTGAACAGCGCGATCCGCTCTCCCGCCAGGTCGTCGTCGAGGTCGAGGAGCGCCGCGAGGCCGATCCAGAGCGACGCGGTGTAGGTGTTGCCCGTCTGCTTGTTGTAGGTGAAGCCCACCGCGAGCTCGGACTCGTCGAAGGGCGCCCCGACGTGCTGCGTGAGCTTCCGGTGCGCCTTGAGCGCCATCTTCGTGAACGGCTGGTGGTGCACGAACCGCACGATGTCCTCGTACGCCGGGCCGCCCTGCGCGGCCAGGTCGTCCCAGGCCCCGACGAAGGCGTCGACGTAGGCGCTCACCGACAGCCGGCCGTCGACGAGTGCGGTCGAGCGGTCGTTCGGCCGCCAGAAGTCGTCGACGTCGGCGGTGAAGACGCCCGCGGCCGGTTCGATCTCGACGAGGTCCGGGTCGGCGGACACCAGGATCGCGGCGGCGCCGGCGCCCTGCGTGGGCTCGGCGGCGGTGTCGACGTCGTAGCGCGCGACGTCCGCGGCGATGACGAGCACGCGCTCGTGCGGGGCGCGGGCGATGATGCCGAGGGCGAGCTGCACGGCGGCGGTCCCGCCGTAGCAGGCCTGCTTCAGCTCGACCACGCGGACGTTGTGCGGCAGGCCGAGCAACCCGTGCACGTAGACGCCGGCGGCCTTCGACTGGTCGACGCCGGACTCGGTCGCGAAGAGCACCGTGCGGATGCCCTCGACGCCGTGGCGGTCGATGACCTCCTTCGCGGCGGCGGCGCCCATCGTGACGATGTCCTCGTCGGGGGCGGGCACGCTGAAGGCGTCCTGCCCGATGCCGACGTGGTACTTGGCCGGGTCGACGCCGAGGCGCTCGGCCAGGTCGTCGAGCTCGAGCACGTGGTGGCCGGTCGCGATCGCGATGTCGTGGATGCCGATGCCGCTCATGCCGCACCTCCTGCGGGCTTGGCTCCGCGGCGCTCCATGGCGACGTGCGCCGCCATGAGTTCCCCGGGGTTGGTCTGTGCGGCGAGCAGGGACAGCTCGCCGCAGAGCACCGTCGCCGCGCACAGGGCGGCGAGGCGTCGGGCGTTGGCACCGGGCTCACGGTCCTCGCGGCAGCCGAGGCGCACGAGGGCGTCCTCGACGACGGGCAGGTCGCCGCCCTTGCCGTTGCCGACCGTGCCGACGATGAGGTGCGGCAGCGCGGTGGAGAAGTACAGGTCGTCACCGCGGGCCTCGGCGTAGGTGATGCCCTGCGAGCCCTCGACGATGTTCGCGGCGTCCTGCCCGGTGGCCAGGTAGAAGCCGAGCAGCATGTTCGCGTAGTGCGCGTTGGCGGAGCGCAGGGCCCCGGCGATGGTCGAGCCGACCAGGTTCTTCGCGACGTTGAGCTCGGCGATCTTCGCCGGCGTGGATCGCAGACGCTTCTCGACGATCTCACCCGGGATGACGATCTCGGCGATCGTGTTCCGACCGCGCCCGCGGATGCCGTTCACCGCGGTGGCCTTCTTGTCCGTGCAGAAGTTGCCCGAGACGCTGACGTACCGCAGCCCCGGCTCCCACGCCAGGATCGCCGGCAGCAGCTTGTCCGCCGCCTGCGTCACCATGTTGTGCCCGGACGCGTCACCCGTGGTGAACGCGAAGCGCAGGAAGAGCAGGTCGCCGACGATCTCGGGGTGCACCTCGATGAGCTTCGCGAAGCGGCTCTGCCCGGCGACGAGCTGCTCGAGCTCGTCCTGCCGCGCCAGGATGCGGCCGGCGGCGATGTGCGCCGCGGCGGCGCTGTCGGCCTTCACCACGACGGAGCGGGTCATGCGCTCGTCGACGACGGTCGCGACGATGCCGCCCTCGACCATCCTCGACACACGGGCACCGCGACCGACGGACGGCCACAGCGGCGACTCGTACGTGGCGAGGGGCACCTCGTGCTCGCCCTCCACGGCGTTGCCGCTCACGCGGATCGGCCCCACCCACCTCGTGGGGATCGGGGTCAGCAGGTCGGTCATTCGACGCTCCCTTCGGGTGCTTGCACCGCGACGCTGAGGTGTCTGATGTCGTGCGCCTCCCAGGCGCGGTGAATGCCGGCGAGGTCGGTGTCCGCCGGGACGAGCGCGATGCCGCAGTCGCCACCGCCGGCGCCGGACGGCTTCGCCGCCCCGCCGGCCGACTCGACCACGTCGCACAGGGTGGCGAGCCGCTCGGTCTCGATCTGCGAGCCGACCGAGGTGCCGAGCCGCTGCAGGAGCGTGCGGGCACGGCGCAGGGCGTCGAGCGTCGTCGCCGCGTCGCCGGTCTGGAGGCCCGTGGTCAGGTCGTCGACGCAGGCGCGGCTGTCGTCGAGGAACGCCTGGTACCCGCCGTTGCGGTGCTTCCGGACCACGCTGACGAGCTTCGTCGTCGACGCCGGGGAGCCGGTCCAGCCGACGAGGAGCTCGAGGTCCGCCGGCGCGGGCAGGCGCTGCACGTCGAAGCCCGACCACGCGTCGGCGTCGGCCAGGACGTCGGTCACCGAGTGGTGGTCGAGCACGCCCGCGAGCCGCTCGCGGTCCGGCGCGCTGTAGCGGAGCCAGCCGCCGAACGTGCTCGCGGCGAGGTCGCCGCCGGACGCCCGCGGGTTGACCCGGATGGTGGCGAGCAGGGCGACCCGGAAGCGGTCGCGCTGCGAGAGGCCGATGCCGTAGAAGCGGTCGAGCGCACCGACGGTGGCGACGGTCACGGCGGCCGACGACCCGAGCCCGAACTTCCGGCCGCTGGCGTCGTCGAGCTGGCTCTCGATCCGCAGGTCGTGGAAGCGCGGGGCGATCCCCCGTTCGGCGCGGAGCTTCTCGACCAGGTCGATCGTCGCCATCACGTAGTCGTAGGGGTGGTGCTCGCGGTCGAGCGCCAGTCCGTCCTCGTCGCGGGTCCAGGTGAGCGGGAGGTGCCCGTACTCCTCGGAGTGCACGCTGCCCGCGCCGTGTCCCTCGGCGACGCGGGCGGTGATGGCCCGGTCGAGGGCGATGAGCACGGACGGCTGCCCGGGCTCGACGACGGCGTACTCGCCCGCGACGAACAGCTTGCCGTGGGCGCGGAACTCGATCACTCGGCGGTCTCCTCCGGTCGGACGGCACCCGCTCCGGGTGCCTCCGTCCCTTCGGAGCGGACCACGCGCGCGCCTGGTCCGGTGCCCGACTCGATGACCTCGCCGAGCCCCTCCAGCGCGGCGGCGACCACCCCGCGGTCCTCGGGCTTCGTGAGCACGACCACGTTCGGGCCGGCGTCGGCCGTGGCGTACGCCTCGGTGCCCGACGCCCGCAGCTCGGCGACCGCGTCGAAGACGGCGACGCTGCGGGCGTTCAGGTAGCGGATGGGCGGGAAGGCGCCCTCGATGGTGGCGTGCATGCGGAGAGCGTTGCTCTCCGTGAGCTCACCGATGCGGGTGAAGTCCCCCGCGGCGCAGGCGTCGAGCATCTCCCCGACGGTCTCGGTCGTCGACGTCACCCACGCCGGGTAGAACGGCGAGGTCGCGATCGTGCGTCGCATCGCCTCGCGCGATCCGATCGCCTTCTCGCCGGCGGAGATCGTCACGACGACCATGGCCATCGGCGGTGCGGGGATGCGCTCGGCGTACGAGCCCTGGTCGTCCCCGGCGTGCCAGACCGACACCCCGCCCGGGATCGACCGCGTGGCCGAGCCGGAACCGCGACGGGCCAGGCGGGAGAGGTCGCGTTCGGACAGGTCGAGTCCGTACGCGGCGGCGGCGGCCGTCGCGAGGGCCGCGAAGCCGGAGGCGCTCGACGCGAGTCCCGCGCCCGTGGGCACGGTGTTCACCGTCTCGACCTGGGCGTGCGTCGTCGAACCGGCGAGGTCGCGCACGAGCTCGAGGAACTGCTGCGCCCGGACCAGGGCACCCTCCGGTGCCGCGGTGCCGTTGAGCACGAGGGAGTCCGCGGTGGCCGAGCCGTCGAGCGTCACGGTCGTCGTCGTCGGGAAGACGTCGAGGCCCATCGACACGCTGCCGGTCGCGGGCAGGGCGAGCTGCGCGTCGGCCTTGCCCCAGTACTTCACGAGCGCGATGTTGGGGTGCGCGACGGCGGTGGCGGTCATCAAGCGCGGGCTCCGATCGTGGTGGTCCAGGTCTCCGTCGCGCCGGCGTCGCGGAGTGCGGCGGCCACGCGGTCGGCGTGCTCCCCGTCCGCGACGAGCGCGAGGACGCATCCGCCGCGCCCACCGCCGGTGAGCTTCGCGCCGAGGGCGTCCGCACGGCGTGCGGCGTCGACGAGCCGGTCGAGGTCCGTGCTCGACAAGTCGAGTTCGGAGAGCAGTTCGTGCGCGGCGTCCATCGTGGCACCGAGGGCCTGGGCATCGCCATCCACGAGCGTCCCCCGTGCGCGTCGGGCGAGGTCGCCGATCGCCGCGACGACCGCGTCGACGGCCTGCGGGTCGCGGTCGTGTCGTTCGCGGACGGCGGTCACGGCCTCGCGCGTGTGGCCCGGGACACCGGTGTCGGCGACGACGAACGTGAAGGCGGCGCCGAGCGGCACGGGCTCGACGAGGCCGTCCTCGAACCAGACGGGGACGTCCGCCACGACCCCGCGGGCGTCGAGGCCGGACGGCCGACCGTGCGCGACGCGCTCGCACTCCTGCACGAGCTCGTGGTGCTCCTCGGGGTCGAGCGTGCGCCCGAAGACGTCGGCCACGGCGGCGGTGACGGCAGCGGCGACCGCGGCGCTCGAACCCATCCCCCGCGCGGTGGGGACGGCGCTGTCGACCCGGACGTGCAGGTGCTGGTCAGGGACCCCGAGGTGGCGCAGGGTGGCGGTGACGGCCGTCACCGTCGGCAGGACGGCCGCGGGCGCGGTGTCGAGCGGCCCGGTGTGCACGGTCGACTCGAGCCGGCTGCCGGCGTCGGGCTCCACGGGCGTCGCGGTCGCCGTGACCCGGACGTCGAGCACGGGGAGCACGAGCGCGGGTACGCCGTACACCACGGCGTGCTCGCCGATCAGGATCGTCTTGCCGTGGGACGACGCGGTCCCGGTGCGGAGGGGGGTTCCGGCTCCGGGGATCGCGGTGCTGTCGGTGTCGTGGTTGGTCATCGTGGCTCGCGTCAGCCTATCCGGAGCCACCGACCCGGCGTGCGCCGCGCACATCGCCGATCTGCCGGTTGAGTTGTGCACAACCTGGTTGCGTGCAACACTGAGGACATGCCGGTGACCGACGAGATGGTGTGCTTCTCGCTCTACGCGGCGTCCCGGGCGACCACGCAGGCGTACCGCGCGCTGCTCGAGCCCTGGGGACTCACGTACCCGCAGTACCTCGTCCTCGTCACGCTGTGGATCGAGGGCGACCAGACCGTCTCGGGCCTCGGCGACCACCTGCAGCTCGACTCGGGCACGCTCTCCCCACTCCTCCGCCGGATGGAGCAGGCAGACCTCGTCCGCCGCGAGCGTCGGAGCACCGACGAGCGCATCGTCACCGTGACCCTCGGCGCACGCGGCCGGTCGATCCGTCCCGAGCTGGCACACGTCCCCGCGGCGATCGCGGCCGGCATGGGCCTGCACGACGAACGGTCGGCGCTCGAGCTCATCGCGACCCTGCAACGGCTGACCGCCACGATGCACGCGGCGGAACCCGCGCCCGCGCCACCGGCCGCGCCCGCGCGCCGAGGCTCGCCCTAGCGGACAGTTTCGCGGCCCCCGAGCCGCGAAAGCGTCCGCCGAGCCGAGCCTCGGCGCCGCCACCTCCGCGCCGGAGCCGAGCCTCGGCGCCGCCGCAGCACCGGCCCACTGACCCCCACGAAGGAAGGAAGGACCCCACATGGACGTCCTCTACACCGCAGAAGCGCTCTCCACGGGCGAGGGCCGCAACGGCCACGTCGCCACCAGCGACGGCCGCGTCGACCTCGACATGGCGATCCCGAAGGACATGGGCGGCTCCGGCAGCGGCGCGAACCCCGAGCAGCTCTTCGCCGCCGGCTACGCCGCGTGCTTCCACTCCGCGCTGCAGGGCGTCGCCCGTGCGCAGAAGGTCAAGGTCACCGACTCGTCCGTCGGCGGCCGCGTGCAGATCGGCCCGAACGGCCAGGGCGGCTTCCAGCTCGCCGTCATGCTCGAGGTCGTCATCCCCGGCATGGAGCACGACCAGGCGCAGGCCCTCGCGGACGCCGCGCACCAGGTCTGCCCGTACTCGAACGCCACGCGCGGCAACATCGACGTCACCATCGTCGTCTCGGAGGACTGACCCGTGACCGACACCACCCCCACCATTATGCGCGCCGTCGTCCACGAGACCTTCGGTGAGCCCGCCGACGTCCTGACCGTGGCCGAGCGCCCGGTCCCGCAGCCTGGCCCCGGGCAGGTGCTCGTCCGCACGGTCCTCTCCCCCATCCACAACCACGACCTGTGGACCATCCGCGGCACCTACGGCTTCAAGCCGGACCTGCCCGCCGCCAGCGGCACCGAGGCACTCGGGGTCGTCGAGGCGCTCGGCGAGGGCGTCGACCGCCTGCAGGTCGGCCAGCGCGTCGCCGGCGGCACGTTCGGCGTCTGGGCCGAGTACTACGTCGCCGACGCCGCCGGGCTCGTCCCGGTGCCGGACGCGATGCCCGACGAGGCCGCGTCACAGCTCGTGTCGATGCCGTTCAGCGCCATCAGCCTGCTGCACTCGCTCGACCTGCACGAGGGCGACTGGATCATCCAGAACGCCGCGAACGGTGCCGTCGGCCGCATGGTCGCACAGCTCGGGAAGGCCCGTGGCATCAACGTCATCGGCCTGGTCCGTCGCGCCGAGGGCGTCGAGGAGCTCCGCGAGCAGGGCATCGACCGCATCGTCGCCACCGACTCGGAGGGCTGGCAGGACCAGGTCCGCGAGCTCACCGGCGGCGCCCCGATCGTCGCCGGCGTCGAGTCCGTCGGCGGGAAGGCCGCCGGCGACATCGCCTCGGTCATGGGCGAGAACGGCACGCTCGTCGTCTTCGGCGCCATGGCGTCGCCGACGCTCGAGATCCCGTCGGGCAAGGTCATCTTCGGCCAGCTCACCGTCAAGGGCTTCTGGGGCGCGGTCGTCAGCAAGACCATGCCCGCCGAGCTCAAGGGCCAGCTCTTCGGCGAGCTCATCACGCGCGTGCTCGACGGCTCGCTGACGCTCCCCGTCTCGGAGACCTTCGTCTTCGAGGACATGCGCGCCGAAGCGGATCGACAGCTTGTCCGCCGAGATGAGCGTCTGCACGCTGCGGAGGTCGGTGAAGGGCGGGAACACCGCGACCTCGACGTCGTCGTGGTCGTGGCGGGCGTCCTTCAACGT
>NZ_CAJCKG010000031.1:0-34623 GCF_903970945.1 Curtobacterium sp. ME26 | reverse complement strand
CGCCACCGCCGGCTCCGCGGTCGCCGTGCTGGCGGTCGCGCTCGGCGGCCTGCTCGCCCTCGGCGGGAACCCGACGCTCGTCCCGGTCCTCGTCGGAGCGTGCGTGTGGGTCGCCGCCGTCGCCGCGACCCCCGGGATCCGGTCGTGGCGGACCGAGCGGAACCAGGCCGAACTCGCTCGGGAGTACGCCGCGATCGACACGTGCACGAACCCGCCGGAGATTCCGTGATGGTTCCGCTCGAGTCGGTCAAGCTCTGAACAGACGCGGCTGCTGCTCGGAGAGACCGTCCGGATGCGAACGAATACTGCTGCTCGTCTCTGGCCTAAAAGAGCCTCCTGTCTGGCCTAAAAGAGCCTCCTGGTTTCAGATCTCAATTGCGCCAAGGCGATTGGCGTTCAGCGTCACGCACTTGCACTGACACGCGGGCTGGTGCATGCTGGAGACGCTTTCAGAATGGAAACGTTTCCATGGAAGGGTCACCATGAGCACAATCAGAGACGTCGCCGCTCGAGCGGGAGTCGCCCTCGGAACCGCGTCCCGCGTCCTCAGCGGCAGCACGCAGACCTCTCCAGACGCACGTGCACGCGTGCTCACCGCCGCGGCTGAACTCAACTACATCGCCAACGGCCCCGCACGCTCACTACGCCGCGCGAAGACGGACGTCATCGGCCTCATCGTGTCCGACATTCGGAACACCTTCTACTCGGAGGTCGCACACGCCGCCGAGCAAGAGGCGGAGCGGCAGGGCTACACCGTGCTACTCGCCAACGCGAACGAGGATCAGGACGCCGTCGACGGCTACCTGCGCACGTTCGCATCGCAGCGGATCGACGGGCTCCTCCTCTCACCGCAGGGCGGACGGACCCCCCAGCTCGATGAGTTCCTACGCTCAAGCCTGCCCCTTGTCCTGCTGAACCGCACGGCCCCGAACGTCGACGCCCCGACGATCGGCAGCGACAACGCCGACGGCGTCGAACAGACGCTCGCATGGCTGCAGCGCCACGGGCACCGCGATGTCGTCTTCATCGCCGGTCCGGAGACGATCTCGACGAGTGTTGAACGTTCGGCGACGTGGCACGCCCTCGCCGACCGCTACGGCGTCGCGACCGACGACGACCTCATCGAGCACGGCGACTACCAGGCCGACGGTGCACGCGCTGCGATGGAGCGCGTGTTCGAACGCGGCACCCCGTTCACCGCTGTGGTCGGAGCCAACGGTCCATCCACACTCGGCGTGATGCGTGCGCTCCGCGACCACGACGCCGCTTCCACCCCCATCGCATCGCTCGACGACCAGGACTGGTTCGAGTTCGTCACCCCGCCGGTCAGCGCTGTCCGCAACGACGCCGCCGCCATCGGACGCGACGGAGTCCGCGCACTAATCCGCCGGATCAACGGTCAGGACGTCGGATCCGAGCGCCTTCCCGTCACCTTCGTCGACCGATCGGCGGCGCCCGCGTGAGCGCCCACGTGACCGTCGTCGGGAGCATCAACGTCGACGATTCGATCTCGGTGCAGCGGCACCCCGCTCCCGGCGAAACGACGACCGCGACGAGCGCAGTCCGAACGCTTGGAGGCAAGGGCGCGAACCAGGCGGTCGCCGCCGCACGCGCCGGGGCGGACGTGCGCATGGTCGGCGCCGTTGCTGCGGATGAGCAGCTCGTCCGCGCCGCCTTAGACGCGGACGGCGTGGACACAAGTGCGGTCGCAGCACTCCGCGGCGCATCTACAGGACGCGCGATCGTCCTGGTAGACGAGGGCGGTGAAAACTCGATCGTCGTAATTCCGGGTGCGAATGCGGCAATCCCGTCGGACTCGATCGACCGGACCGTCGGCGCGATGCGGCCGGGCGACGTCCTCGTGCTGCAGAACGAGATCCCGGCGGCGGACTCTGCACGGGCAGCGCGCCTCGGCCATGCACGCGGCGCGACGGTGATCTGGAACGCCGCACCAGCACCGGACCGCCGCGCCGACATTGTCGATGACGTCGATCTGCTCGTGGTGAATGAACACGAGCTCGCTCAGGTCGCCGCACTCGTCGATCTCCCCGCCGACGAACTCGACCTGACGCTGTCGGGCGTGGCCAGGGCACTGGGTACCGCCGTCGTCTGCACCCTCGGGGCAGCAGGCGTCGCCTTCCGCCACGGTGCGCAGGCGGGTCGCGTCCCCGCACACCGCGTCCATGCCGCCGACACCACCGCGGCCGGCGATACGTTCGTCGGCTCGCTCGCCGCGACCAACGGCCGCCCATTCGACGAACGGCTCCGGCTCGCCGTCGCCGCGAGCGCCATCACAGTCACCCGGCCCGGCGCAGCGAGCTCCATCCCCACCCGCCAGGACGTCGACGAGTTCCTCGCCGCTGCCGACGCACAGACAAGGACGAACGCATGAAGGTTGCACTTGGCGCGGACCACGCC
Source organism: Curtobacterium sp. ME26 (assembly GCF_903970945.1). NCBI lineage: Bacteria > Bacillati > Actinomycetota > Actinomycetes > Micrococcales > Microbacteriaceae > Curtobacterium > Curtobacterium sp. ME26. The sequence goes on along the minus strand of NZ_CAJCKG010000031.1, from coordinate 32,205 downwards.
GGCTTCCCCCTAAAGGACGAGGTGCGCAGCATCCTCCAATCCCTCGGACACGACGTCATCGACTGCGGGACCTGGGACACCGACCCGGTGGACTTCCCGGACATCACCCAGGCCACGTGTCAGCCGGTCCTCGACGGGACCGCCGACCGCGCAGTCCTGGTCTGCGGATCCGGCCAGGGCGCGATTATGGCCGCCAACAAGCTCCCCGGCATCCGCTGCGGCCTCGCACATGAGCCGTACTCCGCGCACCAGGCCGTCGAACACGACGACGCGAATGTGATCGCCATGGGGGCCTGGCTCGCTCCCCGAGCGCTCGTCCCCGACATCCTCCGCGAGTTCCTCGACGCCCGGTTCGACGACTCACCGGACACCGTTCGCCGCGTCGAGAAGCTCAACGCCCTCGAACACCTCACACCCACGAACTGACCCCCTTCCCCCGATCAACGGAGATCACCCCGTGACCACCACACCCGAAAGCACGTCCACCAGTCGCGTGCTTGGCACGAAGGACCGCAAGAAGACCGCCATCGCCGCGGCCTTCGGAACTGCCGTCGAGAACTACGACTTCATCGCCTACGGCACCGCCTCAGCGCTGTACTTCGGCGCCGACTTCTTCCCCGGTGACAGCGCGTTCGTAGCCACCCTCCTCGCCTTCGCCACACTTGCCGTCGGTTTCCTGATGCGTCCGCTCGGCGGTGCGATCGGTGGGTTCCTCGCCGACAAGTACGGCCGGAAGCCGGTCCTCGTCGGCGCGATGCTCGTCATGGGCACCTCGACGTTCCTGATCGGCCTGCTCCCCACTCACGCCACCGTCGGCATCCTCGCCCCGGTACTCCTCGTCGTGATCCGCATGATCCAGGGCCTTGCGTTCGGTGCAGAGTGGGGCGGCGCTGTCACTATGACGTACGAACACGCGCCGTGGCACCGCCGCGGCATGTTCGCCGCGATCCCACAGGCCGGCAACCCCTTTGGTATCGCACTCGCTAGTGCCATGTTCCTCGTCTGCGCAAACCTCGACGGCGACTGGCGCTGGCGCGTCCCGTTCCTATTCAGCGCCGTCCTCATCGTCGCCGCACTGATCGTCCGATCCCGCCTCACCGAGTCCCCTGAATTTCTCGAGACCCGCTCCACCGGCGTCATCGAAAAGAACCCGTTCCTCGCCACCCTCCGCAACGACTGGCGCAGCGTCCTCCGCGTCATCGCGCTGCGCATCGGCGAGGCGTTCGCGTACTACTCCACCGCGACATACCTGCTGAATTACCTCACAGGACGGTTCCCCGACATCCGACCCGTCGCGCTCGGCGCGTTGACGGCGGCGAGCATCGTGGCGATCTTCACCACGTTCGCCGCTGGCGCGCTCACCGACCGCGTCGGACGTCGCCCGATCTACATCGTCGCGTGCTGCGTCGCAATCCTGTTCGCATTCCCGATGTATTTGCTGACCAACGACGCCGTCCCCGCGCTCGTCGTCGCCGTGTTCGTCTTCGGAATCGGGTTCATCCACGCGTCGCTCACCGGCACGCAGGGCTCGCTGCTCACGGAGCAGTTCGAGACGACGACGCGCACGTCGGGGGCGTCCCTCGGCTACCAGATCGCGGCGGCGCTCGGTGGGTTCGCGCCGCTCCTCGCGGCAGCGCTAGTCGGGTGGCTCGGCTGGCCCGGAGCATCGCTCCTCTACATGGCTGCGGCGGTGGTCGGACTAATCGGCATCCTCGTCACGAAAGAAACCTACGGAGCCGCCGAGCGTGCGAAGATCCGTGCGCTCGTCGAGCAAGAGCGGACCGGCTCCCGCCCTTAACGGTCATCGGCCCGTGATCGGCGTCTTCGCCAACCTCGCAGCAGCCTTCCTCGCGGCAGTCGACCATCCTCGCGCCACCCGCTCACTCACGAGTAAGAGCAGCTACGCTCGGTGTCGTCTTTCTAGCTTCGCTTCGTGTCGTCTCGCCGCAGGAGTCGGATGCGGCGGTACAGGGTGGCCCGAGACATCCCGAGGTCGCGGGCAACTTGGGCGGCTGGCTCGCCGGCGTCGAGGAGTCGGATGGCGGCGCGGATCTGGCTGTCCGTGAAGACCGCGCGGCGGCCGCGGAGGTCCTGGCTCGTACTGCCAGGCGAACGCGACGTGTCCGACTCGGCCGCCGTGGTAGCGGTCGAACACGGCGCGGTGTTCGTCGTCATCGTGTCCCGGGCCACGGGTGCAGGTCCACCGGGTGCCGCCCACGTCGTACGTCGTCGCGCCACACACCGGCACGCGAGGATCGACGTCGTCGCCGGGTGCCATGTCCGGTGCGGGTGCGTTGGGGTCGGTGTCCTCGTCGTGAAGGTGGGTGGGGCGTTCGTAGGTGATGTACATGACGGGTGGTCCTCTCTAGGCTGCTGGGTGCGGCCGGTGTTGAGCACGGCGGCCGCGGGGGCTGGCGGGGACGGCCGTGGGCTTCGGCTCGTCCCCGCTGCTTCCTCTACTGGCGGGTGGGTGCCGGGGTGAGGTCGACGCGTTCGAGGACGAACCGGACCGCGGACCATACCGACAGGGCTGGGTACGCCTATCCGCAGCCACCGGCGTTGAAGTCCTCGCCTCGGCCGTCGGTGAGGTCGTGGTGGCAGTTGAGGGTGCCGTGCTCGTCGCAGAGGACCAGGTGCCGCATGTTGCTGTCCTCGCGGACCGCGTGGTGCGCGGCGAGGTGACCGGCGGGCGAGTAGTTCCGGGTGACGATGATGCCGTCGCAGGAGTACCGGACCGCGGTCGGCATCTCTCCCGCTTCCCCGGCGACGAGGGTGGTGCCGTTGTCGTCGTAGCTGTCGGTCTGCCCGTTGAACGAGCGGCCCTCGAGCCGGTTGGTGACCTCCTGGACCTGCTGGTGGGTGGGGCCGTCGTCATAGGTGACGTTGATCCACGCGGCCGCGGTGCCGGTCGAGCAGCGCACGGAAAACTTCACGCCCGGGAATCGGGTGCGGAACCCCTTCCGGAGCAGGGCGGCGACAGTCTTCGTGGGGATGATGGTGGTAGTCATGTGGTGCCGGTTCCTTCCGGGGTCGGATGCTTGTGGAAGAGTGATCGGGCGGCCGGGACCAACTTCGATTTGGTCCCGGCCGCTTCACTCACTCCGCGGGTGGGGTGCAGGTGATCGTGTCGACGAACGTCGCGACGGCGGTCCCGTTGAGGGCGACCGTCCCTGCGAGGACCCAGCCCATCCCGGCCACTGCCTTGAGTTCCGCGTCCCGCTCGCGCAGGGCCGCGGTCCGAGCCTCGGCGGCGTCATCGGCCTTGCTGACAACCCGAGTCAGCGTCTCGATCCGGTAGCGCACGCGCTCTTCCTCTCCCTCTCGTTGTTTTGCCGTGAAGGCGACTTATCGCCGCTAGGACGGGAGGGCGGAGTGCAACCCCGGAGGTCGAGACGCTCCGAGAAGTTCTGGAGGAGCGCAGCGGGGGAAGAAGTTCTCGCGTGCGGATCGCGCCGGAGCGGGTTGCGCGCAGCCCGGACGGACGTACGCTGCCGAAGGCTTCACGGCAAAACAACGGGCCCGCAGGGCCTCACAGCGCCGGGCGGAGCCCGGTTCCACCCGGAGCGAAGCGACTCCCGGCCCACAGCCGGAAGTCCTAGACGCGCGAGCCTCCGTGGCGGCATGGTGGGTTGTGCCGGTCTGCGTGCCTAGCCGCCCGGTGCCAGGGCGGGAACCTGATCGATGGCGTGCGCCCGCCCTGGCCCTTCAGCACATCGGCTGTGGCAACATCCGGGGTATGGATCTCGTCGTGGCGGGCAGCGTCGGCAGCGGCAACGGGACCGCGGTGTCGCGGCCACCGTTCCGCTGGAGCAGGACGTCGCCGCGGTGCGGCCGCCGGCGGCTGCGCTCGAGGCGGACGACACCGGCCGTATGGTCGTGGTCGCGGATCCGTGGTTCGTGCAGTTCGCGGACCTCACCGGCTGCGACGTCAACGGCTGCCCCGCAGCCGCGGTGCCGGAGGCGTGGGAGCTGGTCGACCTCGACACCGGCGACGAGCTGCCGGGGCGGTTCTGCGAGGAGCACCAGCTTGTCTGGCTGCGCCGGCCGCGGCCGGTGTCACCCGCTGTGTAGACGAGCTATCGCGACCCTCGGGCAGAATCATGCGAGCGCATCGACGACGCACCACCCTGGGGGCGCGTCGTCATGGCGGTCGTTTTGACCCGAGGGGGAGCGGTCATGCCGCTGCGCCAACACGCCATCGAACATCGAGATGCGTGACGTGTACGCGAACGAGATCGCGGACGCCGTCCACGGCGGCGAGCAGCCGTCCCGGCTGTAGCTGGACGCGTGGGCCAGGTACAACGCCGCGGTGCGCGGTGCGGATCCGGCCGCGGTGTTCGGCGCGGTCGTCAGCGAGCTTGCAAGAGCGCGGCGACGACCATGGCCAAAGTGCCGAAGATCAGCAGGACGAGCAAGACCCACTGCCACGGCCGTAGCCCGGGGCGGCGCACGGGCGGCGTCCTGCCACTGCGGCGGCGGCTGCTCCTGGCGCTCATGGTGCCGAGTATGCGCCGCGACACCTCCGGCGTCGTCCGGACACCTTCGGTGCTCCTCTGGCCCGCCGGAGGCGGTGACAGCCGCGAGCTCCGTCGAGCGGCTCCGAGGTTGGGAGGAGGCGGAGCCTCTTGCCGCGGCGGCGAGGCCGACGCGCAGCCCGCGGACACTCAGACGGCCCGTTGGGACATGATCGGGGCTGGACGGGACACGAACCGGTGTCGGGTGGGCGTGAGGGCCGCTGGCTGCGACCCTCACGCCCTGTCACCTACTCCGCTGCCGCGTCCTCACCGTCCTCATGGTCGGCGTCGCCCTCAGGCTCGATGCCCGCGGCCAACTGCTCGACGTGGCTCAGCAGGTATCCCCACGCCGCCAACTGGGTCAGGTAACCGCGGGACTCCCGGTCCGGGGTGCGCCACCACTCACGGTTCGCCGTGTTCTCGAACCCGGCGAACACAACCGCCAGGGACAACGGATGCCAAAGCGCGTTCGGTCGTCGACCGAACGGCCGCCAACACACGTTCGACGGTCATACCGCGTTCCCGCAGGGCCTCCTCGGCCGGCGCGGAGAGCCCAAACTCGTCGATCCCGACGATCGCGCCGTCCGGGCCGGCAACGCCCTCCCAGCCAAAAGTGGATGCGGCCTCGACCACGACGCGCGCGCCGAGCGACGGGGGCAGTACCGAGTTCCGGTAGTCCTGGTCCTGTTCGGCGAACCACTCGCGGCACGGCATCGACACGACTCGGACACGACGATCCGTGACGTCGGCTGCCTCGAGGGCGAGCGCAACTTCACTGCCCGTGGCGACGAGGACGACTTCCGGGTCCTCGACGTCCCGCACGACGTACGCGCCGCGGGCGACCCCGGCGCGGACAACATTGACCGCGGTGTCCGCGACGGGGAGCGGCTGGCGGGCTAGCACGAGCCCGGCAGGGGCAGCGCGCTCGAGGACCGCGAGCCACGCGGCCACAGTCTCGTTCGCGTCGGCGGGGCGGACGACGGCGAACCCGGGCATCGCTCGCAGGCTCGCGAGGTGCTCGATCGGCTGGTGCGTCGGACCGTCGGCGCCGAGTGCCACGGAGTCGTGCGACCAGAGGTACGTGACGGGGAGCCGCATGAGAGCAGCGAGCCGGATGGCGGGGCGCTGGTAGTCACTAAACACCAGGAAGGTCCCCGCGAAGAAGCGTCCGGAACCGGCGAGTGTGATGCCGTTCATCGCCGCGGCCATCGCGTGCTCCCGGACACCCCAGTGGACGTTCCGTCCACTACGCGAGTCCGGCAGGGACGACCCGCCGCCGACTATCGCGGTCCGGTTCGGCTCGGCGAGGTCGGCAGAACCACCCCACAGTTCGGGCATCGCCGCGGCGATCGCCTGGATAGCCTTGCCGGACGCGTCGCGCGTTGCGAGACGCTCACCAGGGGCGAACAGCGGGAGGCTCGTGGCGAGTCCGGCAGGCAGGTCGCGTCGGCGGGCGCGTTCGAGCGCGGCCGCGTCTGCCGGGCGCGAGCTGCTCCACGACGCATGTCGGGCCTCCCATTCGGACCGCAGTCGAGAACCGCGCCCGAGCGCCCGACGTGTGGTGTCGAGAACCTCGTCGGGCACGTCGAACGGCTCGCGGTCAATGCCGAGTGCCGCCCGGGTGGCGGCGGTCTCGGCGACGCCGAGCGGAGCGCCGTGCGATCCGGCGGTGCCGGTCGCGTTCGGCGCGGGCCAGGCGATGCGCGACTTCAGTACCACCAGGTGAGGTTGTTCGTCGCCCGGGGCGGAGAGCATTGCGTGGAGGGCGTCGAGGTCGACATCGCCGTCCGACGCGAGTCCGACGTGGTCAACACGCCACCCCTGTGCGGCGAAGCGGGCACCGGTGTCCTCGGAGGAGGTAAGGGACGTGCTGCCCTCGATCTGGATGTCGTTGTCGTCATAGACGACAGTGAGATTCCCGAGCCGGTGGCGACCGGCGATGGCGCCGGCTTCGTAGGAGATGCCCTCCTGCAGGTCGCCGTCGGAGGCAAGCACCCAGACGCGCTGGTCGAACGCCGAGGTGCCAGCCGAGGCACCCGGGTCGAGACGGTCGCGGTCGCGGCGGAACGCCATGGCCATCCCGACGGCGGTAGCGAACCCCTGGCCGAGCGGGCCTGTCGTCGTCTCGACGCCGGGGGTGTGACCGAACTCTGGGTGCCCGGGGGTCCGGGAGTCGAGTGTGCGAAACGCCCGCAGATCGTCGCGCGAGACGTCGTACCCAGTGAGGTGGAGCTGGGTGTAGAGCAGGATGCTCGCGTGCCCGCAGGACAACACGAAGCGGTCGCGCCCGGCCCAATTCGGCGCAGCCGGGTCGTGGCGGATGTGCTGCTGAAACAGCAGGTGCGCGACCGGGGCGAGTGCCGCGGCGGCGCCCGGATGGCCTGATCCCGCTGCCTCGACGGCGTCGATCGCGAGCATGCGGGCGGTATCGATGGCAAGCCGGTCGGCGTCGGAGACCATGCTGTTCCTCTTCGTCGGGGTGGGTAGTCGGCTCACCGTACCCAATCGGTCATGTCGTCATAATGATTCAGGATGAATCGGTCCATCGATTTCAAAATGCACGGAGGAAGCGGTAACGTCTCAGACGTCAAGTCGTCATAATGACTTTGACGCTCCGATCGGCCCGCACCGCGAGCCACAACGTCGTGGAGGAAATCGTGCGCACCGTAAGCGGGACCAGCAAGTATGTCGCCGTCCGCGAGCACTTGCTCTCACGCATCCTGAAGTTGGCGCCGGGCACGAAGCTCGCTCCGGAACCCGTGCTGTGCGACGAGTACGGGGTCAGCCGCATCACGCTCCGCCACGCCGTAGACGGGCTCATCGCCGACGGGCACCTCGTGCGTGAGCAAGGACGCGGCACGTTTGTCACCGAGCCGCAGTTCCGGACGCACTACCGAGAGCGCTTCGCCGACGAGGTGAAGGGGTTCTACGTCCAGCAGACCGAAGAAGGATTCGCCGTCTCGAGCCAGGTGCTCCGCCAGACCGTCGTCCTCGCCGGCGAGACGGTCGCAGCGGCACTCGACGTGTCCTCCGCCGACGAGGTCATCGAGCTGGTGCGACTGAGGTTCGTCAACGGCTCGCTCCACCACCTCGTTACCACCTACCTGCCGCTCGACCGCTTCCCCGGTGCCGCGACCGCCGATTTCGCCGATGGGTCGCTGTACGCGTACCTCCGAGAGACGTACGACGTGGCGCTCAGCCGGAACGACCTGCTCGTCTCCGTCGCGTCCGCCGATAACGAGGTGGCCGAGGCGCTCCTCGTCGAGCACGGCGAGAAGCTTCTCCGGGTCGCGTCCACCGTGTTCGACACCGACGACACCGCGGTGGCGTACGGCGTTTCGTCCTTCACCCCGCAGAACTCCGAGATCTTCTTCGGCCTGCACAACTGACCAGCTCACCCGAAAAGGACCAGCATGCTCTCCGAACGCCTCACCCCGGACCGGATCCGCTTCGCAACGGACGTCGGGTCCTGGCAGCAGGCCATCGCGCTCGTCGCCCAGCCACTCGTCGAAGACGGATCCATCACAGCCGACTACGTCGACGCGATGACGACCGCGATCGCCGCACCCGGTGGTACTTACATCGATCTGGGATTCGGCTTCGCCCTGGCCCACGCGAGGCCGGAGAGCGGTGTCGTTCGTGCCGGCCTGTCGTACCTCCAGGTCCGGCCGAGCGTCCTACTCGCGGACGACGCGGCGCACCCGATCGACGTGTTCCTCTGCCTCGCCGCAACCGACTCCGGCGAGCACATCCAGACCATGCAGGCGCTCGCGAACGTCCTCACCGACGAGGACGCGCGTGCCCGACTCCTCGCAGCGACCACCCCGGCCGACGTCACGTCGGCGCTCCCCCAGATTGGACTGAACGCATGAAGATCCTCGCCGTCTGCAGCACCGGCCTCGGCTCCAGCTTCATGACCCACATGAACATCGACAAGGCACTCAAGGAGCTCGGCGTCAGAGGAATTGACGTCGACCACGCCGACCTCGGCTCCGTCGGGCCGTCCGACGCCGACGTCGTGTTCGTCGGGAAGGACATCGCCGAGGCCGCACAGCACCTCGGGGACGTCGTCGTCCTCGACAGCCTCATCGACATGAACGAGATCCGCAGCAAGACCGCCGAGGCGCTCACGCGCCACGGCGTCGAAGTGGGGGCATGACCGTGAACGGTGTGCTCTCCGTCCTGCTGGATATCTTCCGGCAGCCGTCGATCATCGTCGCCCTCATCTCTCTGATCGGCCTGTCGATCCAACGCAAGAGCGGCAGCGACATCTTCAAGGGGACCGTCAGGACCCTCGTTGGATTCCTCGTGCTCGCCGCGGGCGCCGGCGTCGTCAGCAACTCTCTGTCCCCGTTCGGCGACATGTTCCAGCACGCGTTCCACGTGCAAGGCGTCGTCCCAAATAACGAGGCGATCGTTGGACAGGTCCTGCTCGAGTACGGGTCGGCCGCAGCGCTGATCTTCTTCTTCGGCATGATCGTCAACGTCTTCCTCGCCGCGACGACGCAATTCAAGTTCATCTACCTGTCCGGGCACGTCGCGTTCTACATGGCGGCGATGATCGCCGTGATCTTCGGCGTCGCCGGGTTCAGCACCTGGCAGGTCGTGCTCTGGGGCTCGATCGCCCAAGGTCTCGTGATGACGATGTCCCCGGCGATTGTGCAGCCCTTCATGAAGAAGGTCACCGGTACCGACGACGTCGCCCTCGGACACACCGGGGGCGCCGGGATCGCCCTCAGCGGTCTCGTCGCGACGCTCACCCAGAGCAAGTCCAAGCCCTCGAAATCGACCGAGGACATCAGGTTCCCGTCGGGGCTCGGGTTCCTTCGCGACACCACGGTCATCGTGGCGCTGTCGATGGGCGTGATCTACGTCGTCGTCGCACTCTTCGCCGGCGGGTCCTACATTGAGTCCCAGCTCAGCGACGGGCAGAACTTCATCATCTTCGCGGTGATGCAGGCCGCGACGTTCTCAGCGGGCGTGTTCATCATCCTCGCCGGCGTCCGCGTGGTCCTCGCCGAAATCGTGCCGGCGTTCAAGGGTATCAGCGAGCGTCTCGTGAAGAACGCGAAGCCCGCGCTCGACGTCCCGATTACGTTCACCTTCGCCCCGAACGCCGTGCTCATCGGCTTCCTGTCAAGCTTCACCGGTGGCATCGTCGGCATGGTGATCATGGCCGTCTCCGGGACGGCAATCATCATCCCCGGCGTCGTCGCGCACTTCATGACCGGCGCTGCATCGGGGGTCATCGGCAACGGTGCGGGCGGACGCCGCGGCGCGGTCCTCGGCGCGTTCACAAACGGCCTCGCGATCACCTTCCTACCGCTCCTGCTCCTGCCCGTACTCGGCGACGTCGGACTATCGAACTCCACCTTCTCGGACGCGGACTACGGCGTGGTCGGACTGATCTTCGGACACCTCGCCGGAGCGGGCGGACAGATTGCGGTGGTCGTCGGCCTAGTCGTGTCGGTCATCCTCGTCTACGGATCGTCCCTCGTCATGCGTGGGCGAGCCAAGCGACGCACCGACGCGGTACTCGCCCCCGAGGCTGACCGCGAGCCGGAGAACGCCACCCGCTGACCCGAATCGCTCGACCGCACCGTGTGCGGGCCCTCGACGCGAGGTCCCGCACACGTCTGCGCGCGCTACACGACGCCACCGCTGCCCGTGTCTCGTTAGCCGATCGTCCACCGGGACGGGTGTTCAGCTTGATTTGCCTGCAGCGCAAGAGCGCTGCCACCATTCGTCATGGCCTCTCCTCGTCGAGCATCCATCCACACGCCCCTGCTCTCCGTCGACTACGAAACCAGGGGTGAAGCGTCCGGTCCTGTCGCGGTCCTCCTGCACGGCTTTCCCTATGACGTTCGTGCGTACGATGCTGCCGCCGAGATCATCGGCGCCAGTGGCGCCCGTGTGATCGCCCCGTACCTCCGTGGATTCGGACGCACCCGCTTCCTCGACGACCGCACGATGAGATCCGGGCAGCAGGCCGCCATCGGTCAGGACCTCATCGACCTTCTCGACGCCCTCGAGATCGAGCGCGCCGTCGTTGCGGGATACGACTGGGGAGGCAGGGCCGCGTGCATCGCAGCGGCATTGTTCCCGGACCGCGTCAGTGGCCTCGTCAGCGTCGACGGCTACAACATCCAAGACATCGCCCACTCTGGATCCCCGGCACCGCCTGCGTGGGAGAAGACGTACTGGTACCAGTACTACTTCCAGTCCGAACGGGGCAAGCGAGGACTCGAGGAGAACCGCGAAGCGTTGTGCGCGCTGCTCTGGCGGGACTGGTCACCGACCTGGACCGGAGCGGAGGCGGCGTTCGCGGCATCGGCACCCTCGTTGCACAACCCCGACTTCGTCGACGTCGTCATCCACTCGTACCGGCACCGCTACGGCCTGGAACCCGGCGACTCCCGGTACGACGACCTCGAAGACGCTCTCGCGGCCGAACCGAAGATCACCGTCCCGACGGTGGTGCTGGAAAGCGGCGCCGACGGCGTCGCTGGTGCGAGCGCTGCCGACGATCGTGACTTCTTCACCGGACGGTACGAGCACCGCCTCCTCCCCGACATTGGCCACAACGTCCCACAGGAAGACCCGCACTCCTTCGCGAAAGCCGTGCTGGCCCTCCTCACCTGATGTCACGATCGACGCGCCTGAACCCGTCTCGATAGCCGATCCCTCTCCGAGAAGCGAGTGCACTACGGGGCAATGATGCGTCGGTACAGGCTCCGGATGGCGTGGACCATCGGCCCGCTCACGGCGGCCCTGATCATCCTGACGGTCCTCGCAGCAGCCACGGGCTTCATACTTTGGCCACCGCTACTGGCTGCGACCGTCGCCGCCGCTGTTGCCGGAACAATTCTAATTGCGCTGGGGCCGCGAGTCGCCCGGCAGCAGGAACGGGAGCGCCGTGCGCAGCGGAACCAACGCGTCCGTTAGTCGGTCAGCTACCGGACGGGGCCGTCCCGACGTGTTCTCAGTACTCGAGCCTTGGCCATTCCTGCAGCGGGCCCTCGACAGCCGTGTTCTCATCGAGCAGGCCAAGGGAATCCTGAGCACCCAGCACGGCATCACCTTGGACGAGGCGTACCGGATCCTCCGCCACCGCGCCCGTTCCCGTCAGTCCAAGATCTCGGCCGTCGCGGAAGCAGTCGTCGCCGGTGACCTGCAAGTGGGACCGCAACAGCATCCCCCTACAGCGTGACCATCGAATAGCCACTCCCGGGGGCCCGCCCGGCGGACGTCCAGCACACGTGGGAAAAGGGGCGCCCAGTCTGGGCGCCCCTTCGAGCGTGGTCCTCCCTGGATCAGAGAAAGGGAGGGTGCTCTGCCCGGTAACCAACCGACGTGTGTCCAGTGTTGCAACTTCCGGGGAGCCTGCCTACCCCGGTCTGGCCGCGCAACGAACCCAAGAAGAGCGGCGGGGCGTCAAGGGTTGACGTTGTAATGATGTTTGTACGATTCTGCTGCTGGGGGCAGGATCGACCGGATCAGAGCGATCCTTCCGCCTGGTTCGGCGCTGTTCTCCGGCCTCACCACCCGTTGCAGAACAGCGCCGAACCGCACCCACACCCGGACCGGGCCTGAACGACACGACGGCCGCATCCACTCTGTCCGATCGCCAATCGGCCACCGAGACGAACCAGCGGACTGCACTCATGCGGCGTCGACATATTGGTTCTGTGGTTGGGTCGGCGGTGCTGCCGGGCCCTGTGTCCGGCAGCACCGCCGCGGCATCACGCGGTTGGTGACCCCTGGCCCAGGAGCATGCTCAAACCGGGTTGCCGGTCACCGCACGCCCACACTCGCCCGTCCGGCTAGGCCCCGCGACGAACAGTGACGATCACGAGATGAAGGTGCCGGGAACGCGGAGCGTTCGGGTCACCCCGCGTCCCCCACCACAGAGCGTCCCGCTCCAGACTTCACCCCGCCTGAACGGTGGTGCCTGCACCGATGGCTCATCTGAGACGCCACCATCGCTGAGAGCCGACCGTGCTACCCCGAAACGCAACGGTACTCACGTTGCTTCGAATCGTCGAGTGCTCGGCTCCGATTCGATAAGGATGTGGCCGTATTACACGAGGGGATGCATATGCAAAACCCCGGCCTCAATGGGGTCGGCGTTTCGGGATGCTGAAACACACCCGAACTGCTCCAGCACCACATACCTTGCCGGACTCAGGTTTGTGCGCACAAGCCCTCTGAAAAGAGGACACGACCCATCACGCGGTGTGCCCGCATACTGGGTGCGCTTCGGCTGGTCACCGGAGAGTCGTGCCGTGCCACCTGATCAGCACGAAACGGCTCGGGTGGTGCCTAGGATCGCCTTCCCGTGCCACGGGCGCCACTCTCACCGGCGGTGACTCCTACCGGTCGCTTGCGACGGGGATGTCCCAGTAGGAAGGCTGTTCGTACTGCTCGGACCAGCCGCGCCGCATCCGCGTGGCAGCCCGGTCGAACTCCATGACGACGTCCGTGTCCGCTGTCAAGAGCGCCTGCAGGCGAAGACCGTCATAAAGCGCCAGGAGCTGCTTCGCGCCGCGGACCGGATCCATCGTCACCGGTTCCCGCCCCGCCCGCACGTCGACGATGAGTCCCTCGTGGATCGCTTCGCGGAACCGCCGGTACGCGGACCGGTAGTAGTCCGCCCCATCCAACGACGGGTCACTGGCCGAGGCGAGGCTGTACGCCAGCAGCTCCATCAGTGCCGGCTCCTCCGCGTGCGCCGCCATCAGCGCGTGCAAGTACGCGACTGTGCCCTTCTCCGAGATCAGGGGCACCAGCGGTGCCGAGATCACCTGTGTCCACCGCTCCACCGTCGCCGCCAACAGTGCACGATCCGTCGGAAAGAACTGCCGCACCGCTTCGAGCGTCATCCCCGCATGCTCCGCCGCGACGTCGAGAGTGAACCGGGTCACCCCGCCGTCGTGCAGGGCTGTGATCGCACCATTGACCGCACGCGTCCGCGGGCCCTCTTCTTCGGCGGCAGTCTGACTCGTCAACGGGGCCAGCGGATGCTTCCGGAACCACTCCAGCAGCCCCCGCGCACGGGTGAGCCCTACCGCCGGGTCGATGGGCTGGCCGCTACTGAAAAGGTCGCTGAAGCCGGGGACCTGCTGCATCAACGGGTCGAGGGGTTGGAACGCCATCGACCAGTCCGGGAACGACCGCTGCGCCACGCTCTCGTCTGCCAGGACTCGGACGTTGGTGTGGCGGGGGTCGATGCGGACCTGCTCGAACCGGGCCCGAACGACGTCGTCATCACCCTCGAGGATCCCGAGGCAGTTGTCGCCCTTGTGCGCCAGGATGCCCGTCACCCCAAGCGCGGTGTTCTTCTCCCGGCCGACGGCGAGGATCTGCGCGAGCTCGGTGTCCGTGATCGGACGGGTCTGCGTGCTGGTGTACACAATCGAACGCATCAGTTCTGGACTCTCCCTGCTGCTGCCGGAACGCTGCACGTTCGGGTGAAGACTCCATCAGCATCTGACGCAACCCCACCTTCGGGTAGTCGCGCGTGCCTGAGCGGCGCTGAGCACACACCACGGTTGAGGGTGGGTGCGCGGGTAGTGGCCATTAGTTCGGGTCCAGGACCACCGTCCGCGGGCGGGCTACAACGCCGTCGGCTCGACGCAGAAGGTCCTGACGAACCCAGCCCGGGAACAGGAAGCCGGGCACCCGCAGCTAGGGACCACGGGGTAGCCAAGCATCGCTATGCCGCAACCCTCTGCCGCTCACAGTACCCCAGCGACTACCGCGTGTGCTGGACCGTGAAGTTCGTACGACGGACACCGTATGCGCGGCCGCGACGGTCCGCTCCAGCCGGTAGAACGCGCCCACCGCAGCCTCCCCCTCCACATCGGTGAGACAGTACGCACCGTTCTCACGGATCAAGCGCCCCACGGCCGAGCCGAGTCAGAGCGGCCCTTAATAATGTCTCACTCCGTCTCGACCGGCCCCGCAACCGCAACGCATGCATCGCCACAACTCACCCCCGCCCGGCCTCTCCATCCGGGACCGGGACCGGGACCGCATGGTGCTCACACACCGTCAGCGCCCACCCCGCATGTCTTATCGCATGCGGACAGAACGACACCACCTCCGTCCCCGATCCGCGGCAGTCGTACCGAGTACGCCGGATCTCCCACTCCAAGCCGGTCAACACCTACCCCGTCACCTCCCCCGCATCGTCACCGGAACACACCCCGGCACGGCTGGAACCGCAACGACCCGCCACAGCCGGTACGCAACCAGGCGAAGCAACGCTTCCGAAGCGGATACAACCAATTCTGATGGCGGATCGTTGCCCGCCATAGATAGAGTCTTGGCGTCACAATACGTCTGGAAAACAGAGCTGCTGGAAGGTGTACTGGGAGAGCGTCCCGCGCCTCCTCGCACCGGAATACCGTCAAAGACATGACCACGAGGGACGATGTTCGCGAGTTCCTAACTACCCGCCGCGCGAAGGTGCAGCCGGAGCAGGTGTCACTACCCGGCGGCAGTAACCGGCGGGTGCCAGGGCTGCGCCGGAACGAGGTCGCGATGCTCGCCGGCGTCAGCGTCGAGTACTACGCCAAGCTTGAACGCGGCAACCTCGCCGGCGCCTCCGACACCGTGCTCGCCGCGATCGCGGACGCCCTGCTGCTCGATGACGCCGAACGGGCGCACCTGTTCGACCTCGCCCGCACCGCGAACGCGTCCCCGATTTGCAGACGCCGGCAGAGTCCGAAGCCGCTGCGCGAGACCATTCAGTGGACCGTCGACGGGTTCACCGCGGGCCCTGCGTTCGTCCGCAACGGTCGGATGGACGTCCTGGTCGAGAACGCCCTGTTCCGGGGACTGTACTGGGACCTGTATCAATCGCAGTCCCGGCCAGTGAACCTCGCTCGGTTCACGTTCCTACAGCGCGACCTCGCCGAAAACTTTTACCCGTCTTGGGAACGCTCGGCCGATGTCAACGTCGGAATTCTGCGGACCGAAGCCGGCCGGAATCCCGGTGACAAGGCGTTGCAGGACCTCATCGGAGAGCTCAGCACCCTCAGTGACGAGTTCCGGACACGGTGGGGGGCGCACAACGTCCGGCACCACGCCAACGGCGTCAAGGAGTTCCACCACCCGATCGTGGGTGATCTCGACTTGCGGTATGAGGCGATGGAACCCATGGGAGACCCGGGGCTGAACGTGCTCATGTACGCCGCCGAACCGGGGTCCGTCAGCGAGGACCGCCTGCAGATCCTCGCCAGCTGGGTCGCGACCCATGAACACCCCACCGACAGCTCGGCATCCGCCGAGCACACCACCGACACCGATCACCACCGCTGACCGCCACCCACAACACCAAAGGACCCTTTCGTGACAAACGACAACGAACAGACCGGCTGGACCGGCGGGAAGGACGCGTTCGGGGACTTCGCTCCCGGGATGGTGCGCTACACCGATAAGGTCCTCTTCGACGAGGTGTGGGAGCGCGACGGCCTGTCCAAGCGCGACCGCAGCCTGATCACGATCTCCGCATTGACCGCGCTCGGGAAGACGGAGCAGCTCCAGTTCCACCTCGCCTATGCCCGGCAGAACGGCGTCACCGACGAGGAGCTGCAGGAGGCGCTGCTGCACCTCGCGTTCTACGCCGGCTGGCCGAACGGGATGAGCGCGACCACCGTGCTGAAGAACATCGTCGAGAACGACCAGTGACCGCTGCTTGGCCCGCCGAGACGGCGCAGCGGATTGCTGCCACCGACGACCTCCACATCGCCCTATACCGACCAGACGGGCAGACGCCCGGCACCCTGACGTGGATCTGGTCCGTCTTCGTCGACGACCGCGTATTCGTCCGCGCCTACAACGGCCGGAACGGCCGCTGGTACCCGGCAGCGATCGCGCAGCAGGCAGGAAAGATCACCGCAGCCGGCACCGAGCACGATGTCACCTTCACCCCAGTTGACGACCCGGCACTCGGCAGCCGAATCGACGCCGCGTACGAGACCAAGTACGCCGGCAGCCCCTACCTGCCGCCCATGATCGCCGCTGGTCCCAGACCGCCACCATCGAGGTCACCCCACACGGCCCCGGCACCAAACACTGACCACTCCAACAGAAGTGAGAACACCCATGAGCGACACCGAGTTCCAGCAGCCGTTCCCGACCGGACCGACCAACGACGCCTACGCACAGTACTTCTCCGGGCAGAGCTACAACGCCCCTATCGTCGACGGGCCGGTCCCCGTGATCAACGTCAGCTTCGAGCCCGCGTGCCGAAACAACTGGCACATCCACCACGGTGAGAACGGTGGTGGCGACCAGGTGCTGATCTGCACCGCCGGATCCGGTTGGTACCAGGCCGAAGGCTCCGCCCCAATCAGCCTCACCCCCGGCACCGCGGTCCGCGTGCCCGCCGGCACGAAGCACTGGCACGGCGCGAAGGCCGACTCCTGGTTCTCCCACCTGGCGTTCATCACGCCCGGCGAGAACGTCAGCAACGAATGGCTCGAACCCGTCACCGACGAGGTGTACGACACGCTGCCGAGCACCGCTGAGGCCATCTGACGGACATCAGCGCCGCCATCAGGGGTTCTTGATGCAGCAAGGACTGCGATTCATCCTCGTGGTCTGTTCACCACGCCGCTTGGGACGGCGGGGGCGTTCCAATCCCCTGCAGAACTTGCCCGAGTAGGAGCAGCAACTCCTGCTGCTGCGCTGGGGAGAGCTCACGAGCTGTTCTGAACTCCAACTCCTCCCAGATGGTCCGAACGGGTGTTTCAAGCGCGCGACCGGCATCAGTCAGTGACACGAGCACATTCCTTCGGTCCTCCGTTGAACGCTCCCGGCTGATGAGACCTGCGTTTTCCATCCGGCTCAGCATCTTCGCCACCGTCGGCGGCTCCACAGCGAGGTCACGAGTGATGTCCGCCTGCACAAGCGGCTCATGCACCCACAGCATCATCAGGACTAATTCTTGCCCTGGGGCGAGGCTGAACTCTCGCAGCAGCGCAGCAGCGAGGTTCCGATGGGCGCGGGCCACGACCGGCAGGAGAGAACTGATCATCAGCGGACCCAATCTGTAGACGGCTAATGGTACTCTACCGGGGCAGGCCGCAGCGGCCAGCCTTGGGAATAACCGTTAGCCGTCTATGGTTTGCGTTAGCACTTTAACGAACAGGAGATACCTCATGACTGACTCCAGCACGACCAGCACCGTCCCGGTCGCTGTCTTCGGGGCAACCGGGAACCAGGGCGGCGCGGTCGTCGACGCGCTGCTGCAGCGAGGTGCTGCAGTGCGCGCGCTCGTGCGCCGACCCGAGTCCGATGCTGCCAAGGCACTGGCTGCTCGAGGAGCTGAGCTGGTGCACGCTGACGCGAGCGATGCAAAGTCGCTTGTCACCGCCCTCACTGGCGTCGACACGTTCTTCTTCATGACCACCTTCATGAACTCGTCGGGCGAGCCGGCGACAGAAGCCGATCTTGAGGCAGAGGTGGCCCAGGGTATTGCTCTTGCGGACGCTGCGGTCTCGGCGGGCGTTGCCCACGTGGTGTACAGCTCAGTTGGCGGCGCGGAGCGTCACTCGAAGGTCCCGCACTTCGACAGCAAGCGACGCGTTGAGGAGCACCTCGAGCAGCTGGACGTCCGTGTAACGTTCCTGCGCCCGGCGTTCTTCATCGACAACTTTGCCTACACCGGCCCGTCACTCGAAAACGGGGAACTCGTCCTGCGCATGCCGCTGCCTGACGGCATCAAGTTGCAGATGGTGGCAACCCGTGACATCGGAATCGTGGCCGCCGCAGCTCTGCTCGGCGATCCGTCGGTCCCCTCTGCAATCGAGCTCGCTGGCGACGAGCTCACGGGCAGTGAGATCGCGGCCGCATTCGGTCAGGTAGCAGGACTCCCGGCACGCTACGAGGCGCTCCCGCTGCAGGTATTCGACGGGCAGGAGGACATGCAGGCCATGTTCCGCTGGTTCGCCGAAACGCCGGGGTATGAAGCGAGCATCGACCAGGTTCGCACTATCGATCCGCAGCTTCTTGACCTGAACAGCTGGCTCCGATCCATCAAGTGGGCACCCGCCGACGCTTGAGAAAGCACGTTAGCTGCCACCTCGGAGAGCTGTGTTGAACTGCAATCAATTAGCTCTCTGAGGTGGCGGCTTTCCGCTCATGTCGCTATGTCCTCGCCGAAGAGAATCTGTTGAACGGCAGGGGCCAGCAGAGCAGCTATCGAGTCGATACTGGCTGTCGTTAATGACTCGATCTGTACGATTTGCCGTCCGACGATTACCCCAACGAGCGACGTTGAAACCAGAGTCACGCGCAAGGGCAGGTCTGGTAGATCGGGAAAGCGGGGTTCGAACTGCTCCACAAGACGTATGCGGACGAAGGCTCGCAGCGCGGCGGCGGCCTGCTCGTTAGTCACCGCAGAGCGGAATGTTGCCATCAGCGGTGCTGAGGTGACGGGGTCGACCCACAGCTCCAAAAACGCACGAACCAGATACTTGCCTACCTGATCACGCGGCGCGTCGAGTGCCCGTGCTAGCGCGAGCGTGCCTTGCTCTGGAACGGCCATGGCTGCGGCGAATAGTGCGTCCTTTGACCCGTGCGCTCGCATCACCAAGGCCGGATCAACCCCGGCATCGGCGGCGATTCGCCGGATTGACGCTGCTGCAAACCCGTCCACGGCGAACCGGTGACGAGCGGCGGCAAGGATCGTCTCGCGACTTTGACTGCCGCCTGCAGGCCGCCCGCGTCCTCGCCGTGGCGGGGTGGGCGCTGGTTCTGGCATGCCCGTAGCGTACCGCGGCGGCGAAATAAGTCAACGCACGTTGATTTTAGGCCGGAAGCGGCGTACGCTCGAGATCGCCCGCCGCTCTGTCGCGTCGCTGGGCACCGCTTTCGCTGAGAAATGAGCCCTGACATGAGCGCTTCTGATCCCATCCCACAGCCGACGCCATGGCGTCGTCTTGTTCCCGTTGGCGTCCTCCTGGCGGTGATCGTTTCGGTCATCGTCATCGCATTCACCTGGCCCACGGTGGCAAGCACAGCCAAGGACGTCCCAGTCGCGATTGCTGGCCCGCCTGCTCAGACTGCCCAGGTAGCTGACGCCCTCACAAGGAGCGGTGACACGTTTGATGTGCGGGTCGTGGATGACCGCGCGAAGGCTCTTCAGCTCATTAAGGAACGCGACGTATATGGCGCGGTCGTGGTGTCCGAAGATGCGGCGCCAGAGGTCCTCACCGCCTCCGCAGCCAGCTCCGCCGTGTCCCAGATCCTCACGAGAGTCGGAACCGAGCTCCAGCAGGAAGGTGCAACACAATCGGACGCTGCGGCAGCCACGACGCCGACGGTCAAGATCACGGACGCGGTGTCGTACTCAGAGAATGACCCGTCCGGCGCCGGCCTGGCAGCATCTGCGTTTCCGCTTGTGATGGGAGGCATGCTCGGAGGCATCCTTCTGACTTTCCTCGTCCACGGCATCGGGCGTCGACTGACCGGTCTCGCCGTATATGCCATCGCCGCTGGGCTCGCCGTGCCGGCCGTTCTGCAGGGTTGGTTTGGTGTCTTGCAGGGCCCGTACCTGGAGAACGCCGCGGCGTTCGCGCTGGCGCTCGGTTCGGTTGCCGCCACGATCCTTGGTGCGGCCGCGCTTGTCGGACGCATTGGCGTCGCGGTAGGTCCGGTGCTGTTCATGCTCTTCGCCAATCCGATTGCCTCAGCAGCAACCCCGACACAGTTCCTACCTGGACCCTGGGGAAGCATCGGCCAGTGGTTCCCGCCAGGAGCAGGCAACCGTCTCCTCCGAGACATTTCCTACTTCCCCGACGCAAATGCGGCGCCGCAATGGATCGTCCTTGCCGCGTGGACGGCGCTCGGTCTCGCCCTGACCGGGATCGCAGCCGTCATCCACCGGCGGCGCTCCCGTCCACGTCACGGCGAACACCTTCTAGTCACCGAGCGCACCCCCGACCCCCTCACCGTCTAAGAAGCAAGCTCGAACAGGAATAAACAGCATGGCTATTCAACTTCCTCAAAACGGCACTACCGCGCTGCAGGGGTCTGTTGCCCTTGTCACTGGCAGCAGCAGGGGGATTGGCGCCGCAACGGCCCGCCGCCTAGCTGCGAATGGCGCAGCGGTTGCAGTGAATTACCTGAACAACCGCGGGGCCGCCGATGCCGTAGTGGCGAACATCACGTCGGCGGGCGGCCGGGCTGTCGCAGTTCAGGGTGACGTAGGACAGCTCGAATCCGTCACGGCAATGGTCAACACTGTCACCGAGACGCTCGGAGCCATTGACGTCCTTGTCCTTAATGCCAGCGCGGCCCACGACTTCGCGTTCGGCAACTTCGTCGACATGACCTGGGACGAATTCGAGTACACCCTCGCTGGCGAGGCGCGAGCGATCTTCCTCCCAGCGAAGGCGGTCGTGCCGGCGATGATCGAGCGCGGCCACGGATCCATTGTCGCCGTCAGCAGCACCACGTCGCGCAACATACGTCCTGGCTCCATTGCGCACAGCGCTGGAAAGTCAACCGTGGACTCAATCGTAAGATCGCTTGCCGCTGAGCTTGGACCGCACGGCATACGTGTCAATACGGTCGCGCCTGGCGCGACCGATACCGACGCCAATAGAGCGAATCGCATCAAGCATCCCGAGATGGCGGAAGCTATCCGTCAAATGACGCCACTCGGGCGCATGGCGCGGCCCGAAGATGTCGCGGAGGTGATCCTGATGCTCGCCTCGCCGGCAGCAAGCTTCGTCACCGGAAACTACATTGCCGTGGACGGTGGGATCACCATGCTTTGACGCGGCTTGTGAATGGAGCGCCGTAGCTCCGCTACCGCTCTTCAGGATGGCGCGGGTGTGCGATGAGGACAGTGGCGGCTCCGCCCAGAGGAAGCGACGTCACCTCCTGCAGGTTACGGTACGGCGTAGGGCACGAAATCGAGTTCCTCGAATCGGGAGACCTCCCGAGTCCAGTTTGTGGCGACAAATTCTTGATGATCGGGGTGCGCGTTGTAGGAGTCATATGCCGCTTGATCAGTGAAGCGCATAGTGAATTGGAACCGGAAGTTCGATTGCCGGCTTATCTGACGATTGATGGTGAAGTCACGGACACCCGGGATCGCGGAAATTGTATCTCGTGCGGCCCTGATAAATGCGGATTCTCCGGCACTGTCGGGTTCATGCACAAGTGTGAAGCTGACGGTGTGGGTGATCATGCGGATGCTTTCTGGTGGGCGCGGAGCGATTCGACGACGAGGTCGTGTTCAACGTAGTCGTTGACACCGGATGCGACGACCACGCCGACCTGTGCACTCCCAACGCGGATTGGGAATCCGCCACCGTTGAAAGCGTAGTCCATTGGGTCAACCATACGGGCGCGGGCAATGTCCTCTATACCGTAGGCAGTCATCTCCTCGGTGATGTGCAGGGAGGCCTTATTGAAGCGGCGAACAACCGCGGCCTTGCGCCGCATCCACCCATCATTATCAGCACTGGTGCCGGCGAGGGCGGCTTGGAAAGCGAGCTGCTCGCCGAGCCACACGGCGGTTGAGATAGTTTGCTGTCGTTCCCGTGCGAGCGCGATGATATGTTCCCCGACGGCGATCGCGTCGTCATGCGTGAAGGTGCGGAAGCGGACGTCGCGGTCCTGTTCGGCCAACAGCTCGAGTCGCGCAGTGGATTCGAGGTCTGCGGTGCTGGTGGTGGTCATCGTGCGGTGTCCTGTTCGGTGAGCGCCGAGCGAACGGCGGCGAGCGTGGTGGCAAGCGCGAGGGAGTCGTCGAGTGAGTGCACCGGCGAATGCTTGAGTCCGGCGGTGATGAGGGTTGCAACGCCAACTGCTTCGTGGGCGAGCCCGTCGCGCCCGGTGAGTCCGGCCGGGTCGCACCATTGTGTGGTCTGCCCGTCGATCGTTACGCTGAAGCGGCCCGGGAAGACGTAGTGGTCGACAAACCGCGCGCTACCCGCAGTTCCTACCAGCGATGCGTGACCGTCCATGGTGGCGAGGATTGTGGAGGTCGCCGTTGCCTGCGCCCCATTGGCGCTGGTGAGCAGCGCCGCGGAGGCAACGTCGACGTTTCCGCCTTCGACATTGCGGAGACATCCGGTAGCGAGTACGTCGACCGGGGGCCCGATCACGAATTGGGTGAACCAGAGCGAATAGATCCCCATGTCGAAGAGCGCGCCACCTTCGACGGGGTCGAGGAACCGGGACGGTCGGTCAAGGGGAACCTGCCACCCGACGTCGGCGTGTGCGAGCACGATGTCACCGAACGCACTGTCGGTGAGTAGCTGTGCAAGCACACGGAACCCTGGCTGGTAGCGCGTCCACATTGCTTCAGCCGCGAACACGTCGTGCGTGCGGGCGGCGTCGATGATGGAGCGCACTTCGCCAGGGGTCAAACCGATGGGTTTTTCGATGAGCACCGGGGTGCCGGCGGTGATCGCAGCGATCGCACCGTCGTGGTGCTGCCGATGAGGGGTAGCGACGTACACCACATCGACGGCCGGGTCCGATGCCATCGCGTGCGCGTCGGTGAAGGCGCGTGCGACGCCGTGCGCGGTCGCAAACGCTTCACCGCGTTCAGCGGTGCGGCTGGTAACGGCGATGACGCGCTGATTGGTGTGGGCGTGCAGGGCGTCGACAAAATCGCCAGCGATCTGACCGGTGCCGATCACTCCCCACCGAAGTGCAGGCCCGTCGGTCAGGCTAGGAATGTCGGGGGTTGGGAAGGTGAAGCCGCTCATGCGTTTCGCTCCTGCTCCGTAGGGTAGTCGACGTACGCGAACGCGGAGCTATCCGGCGCCCAGCTGTTGACGTTAATGGTGCCCTGCCCGCCGGTGAACGACGCGACAACGGTGCCGTTGGCCCAATCGTCCCCGGTGACGAGGACGAGTTGGACGTCCCGGTCGGCCGGGTGCCCTCTCGTCCCAGGCGGGAAGCTCAGGTACACCGCCAAGATCCCGGATGGTGCAATGTGGGGGAACCAGTTCACGCGCTGATCGAACGTGAGCTGTTCGAGATTCGACCCGTCGGGACGAATTCGGCCGATGTGAGCGTGCCCTGGTTCGAACTGTTCAGTGTTCAGCACGATCCAGGCCCCGTCAGGGGTGTACTCGGGGCCATCAGCAGGCCCCGGGTGGGTGGTCACGGCACGATCGTCGCTGCCATTCCGGCGGATCTCGTGGATGGTGGCGCTTGCCCACCAGTCACCGTCTAGCGGTTGGAGGCAGACGTACGCGAGCATCTGGCCGTTCGGATGTACGCCGTGCAAGAAATGCATCTGCCCGTTGTTTGAGGTGATGCGTCGTGCGGTGCCGCCTCGGAGGGGAGCCTCGTAGAGGTGGAAGTCGTTCGCCGAAACAAAGACGCTACGGCCGTCCGGGCTAAGGACGTGATCGTTGTTGAGCGAGGGCACCCCGGTGATGGCAATCTGCTCGGGGGCGGCGGTCCCGTCGGCCGGCAGGGCCCACAACACTCCGTCACCGTTGACGATCAAGTCGCCATCACCGGTCCAGTTCGGCGCTTCGAAGAGCCGCTCGTCTGTCTCGTAGACGGTGCGCGCGGTCCGCGTTGCCACGTCGAACACGCGAATTCGGCACCGTTGTCCGGGAAGCAAAGCTTCTCCGCTCATGCCTCTGAGCCCAGATCGGACATCGTTTGCGCCTGCTCCTGCGCCCGAAGTTGTGCGCGTGCGGTGTCGATCGTTGCGAGGATCGAAACGGTTTCGTCCAATGTGTGAAGTGGAGACTCGATCCGTCCCTCTCCGACGAATCGTGCGAGCGCGGTCGCTTCCCAGGAGAGCGCGTCGAAGAGCCGGCGGCCGGTGTTGTCGGTGAAGATCAACTCCGGTCCGGAGATCGGCGCGTTCGGGTCATTCGCGAGGACGCGGAACGACGACGGCGTGTAGAAGAACGAGTCGAATTCCAGCCGAGCATCGCTTCCGGCGATGGCGGCGCGCGTAGGCGTTCGGGTCAGCATGCTGGTTGTCAGCGTCGATTGCACCGAACCGCCGTGCCGTAGTGCGAGCGTGGCGTATGCGTCGACACCAGTGGCGGTCATCCCGCCAGTTGCAATGACATCGGTCGGTGCACCGAGGACCATCGAATCGAACTGGATCGGGTAGATACCAAGGTCTAATAGTGCACCGCCGCCAAGTTCCGGCCGGTACAACCGGTGGGAGTAATCGGCGGGGATAGCCTGCCCATGGTCAGCGTGCACTGCTTCGACCGCTCCGAGGACACCATCGGCAAGCAGCTGACGGACGATCGACGTTTGCGGCAGGTACCGACTCCACATCGCCTCCATGACCAGAACACCGGCAGCCTGCCCTGCGTCGACGAGCTGTTGCGCTTCGGTGGCGGTGAGCGCGAGGGGCTTCTCGATCAAGACATGCTTACCGGCAGCGATTGCCAACAGACCGAGCTCGAGGTGCTCGCTCTGCGGGGTCGCCACGTACACCACATCAACATCCGGATGACCGACGAGCGCACGGTGGTCGTCAAGCGCATGATCGATGCCGTGCTCCGCCGCGAACGCGGCAGCGCGCTCCAGCGACCGCGAGCTGGCGGCAGTAAAGCGCTGCCGAGTGTGACGGTGCACGGCACCGACGAACTCTCCAGCGATCCACCCGGGCCCGATCAGACCCCATCGAAGTGCGGGTTCCCCAGCCCCGGTTGTGAAGAGCTCGGGACGAGGAAGGTGCGTGGGCAACATGGGGCGTGCTCCTCAGATCTTGACACGATTCGTTCAAACCATCGCGCTCCGGCTTGGCACGAGATAACATCTCGACTCACTCAGCAATTTAGCACGAGCCAAACTCGATGAGGAGACGTCGATGACGACGAACCCGCAGGATGCGCACCCCTACACCGTGCCGGTCAGCACGGAACCGGTCGGACGCAAGTACCTCGCTGCACTGTTCCTGGCGCAGTTCGGTATCTTCGTCGCGATCCTCTCGCCGGTGGTGGTCAGCCTCCAGCTGAAGGCGCAAGTGATGAGACCGGACGATCCGGCGTCGATCGTCGGGTCAGTGTTGCCGCTCGGCGCGCTCGGCGCGATGATCTCGAACCCGCTGTTCGGTGCGTTGAGTGACCGCACCCGTACGCGCTGGGGGCGGCGACGTCCCTGGCTGGTGGCCGGCATCGTCGGACTTGCACTCGGACTGGCGTGGGTATCGGTCTCCAGCACCGTCCTGATGCTCACGTTCGCGTGGTTGTTCTGCCAGGTCGCATCAAACGCCGCGTCGGCAGCTCTCATCGCAAGCCTCGCCGACAACGTGCCCGAGCAGCAGCGTGGTCGCGCCTCCAGTGTTGTCGCTCTCGCACAGAACGTGTCGATCCTCGCCGGCACCTACCTGGCGGTGTACCTCGTCGCAAACCTGCCGGTGCTCTTCATCGTCCCCGGCGTTGTCGGCGTCGCCCTGGTTGTGGTGTATGTGCTGGTCGCTCCCGACCGGATCCCCGATACCCCGGTGAAGGCGTTCTCCTGGCGGCAGATCATCAGCACGTTTTGGACGAATCCGGTCACCAACCCCGACTTCGGTTTGGCATGGTGGTCGCGCTTTCTGGTCACCACCGCGACCTTTATGTTCACCACTTACCGGCTGCTGTACGCCGAAGATCAGCTCGGCCTCACCGCGAAGTCCGCAGTCGGAGTCGTCGCTCTCGGCGTTCTGCTGTATACAATCGCATTGTTTGTCAGCCTGACCGTATCGGGGTGGCTGTCGGATCGCTTGCACCGTCGGAAGATCTTCGTTGCCGGGTCGACACTGCTGTTCGCCGTTGGGCTGATCGTGCTCGCGCACGCGGAGTCCGTGACAGTGTTCTACTTCGCCGAGGTCTTGCTCGGCTTCGCGTACGGTATCTACGCCGCCGTGGACACTGCACTGACAATCGATGTGTTGCCGAACCCCGACCGGCCGGGGAAGGACCTCGGCGTGATCAATGTCGCGAACGCATTGCCGCAGTCCCTCGCGCCAGCGTTCGGGTTATTCCTGCTCAGCTTCGGTGCTGGCGACAACTACACGGCGCTGCTTTGGGGGGCCGGCATCATCGCGCTCATCGGCGCCGCCGTGATCCTCCCTATCCGGAAGGTTCGGTAGTCGACAGCGCCGGCCCGGTTGATGACCGGGCGACGATGACTGCGGGGGTGAGCACCTCGGAGGGGTTTCCCGGCGTCTCAGACAAGCGCTTGAGAATGGTAGCGATCGCCGCATCGACGGTGAGCTCGACGTCCTGGCGCACGGAGGTGAGTGCGTTATAGGACAGCGAGGCGACGTAACTGTCGTCGAAGCCGACCACAGACACCTCCGCCGGCACGCGGACACCCTCACGGGCGAAGACAGCTAGCAGGCCAACAGCGTTCGAGTCACTACAGGAGACGAGTGCGGTTGCACGCTGCTGCGGGTTCTGGTCCAGCCACGTCCGGGCTGCGGCTGCACCGTCTTCTTCACCCCAACCACTGACCATAATGGCCATGTGCGCTTCCAAGCCGGCACCGATCATCGCAGCGCGATACGCGGCTGTCCGGTCGCGGCCGACGCTTTCCCGTTCGTTTCCCACGTAGGTGATGCAACGGTGTCCGAGGGAGTACAGGTGCTTGATGACCTGCCGGAGCCCGTGCGCCTCATCGACGTGCACATTGTCGACGAGTGCGTTCGGCGCTTTCTCACCGAGCCACACCACCGGAACTCGGGCTATGGCGTCCTGCACTGCCGGTGCTGCCGGGTCGGGGTTGAACGCGGTAATCGCTTCGACCCGCTGCGCGATGAGCTCCGAGACGACGACATCGGTGGGGCGTTCGTCAGTGTGCAGTCCAACGACGACGGAGAAGCCGTGCTCGGCAGCACGAGTCATGAACCGTTCGGCGAAGCGCACCTCGAACGGGTTACTCAACGCAATCATCAAACCGATATTGAACGTTCGACGCTGTCGGAGGAGCTGAGCGGAGACGTTGGGGCGGTAACCGAGCTCCTGCGCTGCCTGTAGCACCCGCTCCCGCGATGCGCGGCTCGGTCCGGGCGCTTCTCGCAGTACCAGCGACACCAATTGCCGTGACACCCCAAGATGCTCAGCGATGTCCCGCATCGTCGGCATCGCCCCCGCCGACGACGGCCGGGAGGTCTCGTGTTCCGCAGCCATACGTTCATCTTGCCCGCACGAGAGGGCAGCAGTGGCACATTCTGCGGAGGGAGCACGCGAGATGGCAGCGGCGTGAGGCAAGTTCTCGGGAGGTCGGAGCGGTCCGCACGGGCGTCGCTGATCGGGTTTCCAACGCCATCGGCTCCGATGACCTGTCGCTCTCGGTGCACAATCGTTGAAGGATCGAACGCTGCTACTTGGCGGCACGGATGCCATCGAAGGTGATGCGGAGCTCGCTCGGTCCGCGGAGGAGCGCGTTGCGACGGTACGGCGGCGGGTCGATCACCAACTGCGGATTGATAAGCCGGCCGAAAAGATTCGCGAGCGCGATCTGCGTCTCGATGCGTGCCAGTGGCGCCCCGAAGCACGCGTGGATGCCGGCGCCGAAGCTGAGGTGGTCGTTGCCATCGCGGTGCGGGTCGAACTGGTCCGGGTCGACAAAGTGGCGGGGGTCGCGGTTGGCGGCTGCCCATGCGATCCAGACTGGTGAACCGGCGGGGATGGTGACGCCTGCAACGGTGACGTCGGCGAGGGCCATGTACTTCGGTGTCACCTGGGCGGGCGGTTCGACGCGGATGAGCTCTTCGAACACTTGCGCGATCGTGTGCGGGTGGTCACAGATGAGGTCGATGGTCTCGGGATGGCGCAGCAGGGTGAGTGTGCCGTTGGCGATCATGTTGACGGTGGTCTCGTGTCCGCCGATGAGCAGCATGATGGACGTGTTCAGGATCTCGGTGCGTGACATCGGTCCGTCGGGGCCGTGGTCGTTGACGAGGCCGGACAGCAGGTCGCCGTGCGGGTCGTCCTTCCGGGCGTCGGCGAGCTCGCCGAGGTAGGCCGCCATCTCTCGGGATGCGTCGTCGGCTTCGCGGCGCTTGACCGCGGCGTCTGCGTGATCGATTGCTTCCGGGGGCGCGATGATGGCTTGGCTCCAGTCGTGGAAGCGGGGCTCGTCCTCCGGGGGGACGCCGAGCACGTCGCAGATCATCGCCACGGGGAGCGGGTACGCGAAGGCTTCGACGACGTCGATCTCCGTGCGGTCGGCGAACCCGTCGATGAGGTCGTGGGTGATGGTGTCGATGTCCTGGCGAAGCCCGTCGATGTAGTCGGCGGCGTGTGGCGGGCCGAAGTGGCGCATCGTCTGTCGGCGGAGCCGGTCGTGGACCGGTGGGTCGGTCATCACGAACGCGGAGGTCAGTCCGGGCTCACCGGCATGAGTGCCCGCTTGGCGGTGCGCGGCCATCGGGTCGGAGCTGATGCGGGGGTCGTGGACGAGCTGCAGGATCTCGTCGTACCCGGTGATGAGGAAGGCGCCGTTGTCGAGTCGCTGCACCGGCTGGGTGCGGAGCTGCTTGTAATGGGGGTTGGGGTCGGGTCGGCTGTCCTGCTCGAGCAACGTCTCCCAGGTCGCCGACGCGGTCGCTGTGGCGTTGGTGGTGGTTGTGGTCTGCGGGGTGTCGGTCATCGTGTTCTGCTCCTGGTGGGTTCGGTCAGTGGTGGGCGATGCCGGGCGCTACCGCGCCGCCGACAGCCTGGTGTCGGCGGCGGGATCGACCGTCGGGTCCTCGAGGGGGAAGGCTGCTCCGGCTTTAATCTGCGCCAGGTAGTACGGCAACCACTTCGACTGGTTCACGGCGACCGCGGCGACCAGACGTCCGTCGCGGCCGAACGTGACCACAGCGGATCGCGCGCCGAGGGATCCTTGTGTGATCTGTGCGGTGTCGGCGATCGCAGGCTCTCCCGCCGCTTTGAGCACCTGCCCGAACTGCGTGGTCCAGAACACCGGCACCTCCTGATGGGGTGTGTCCGTGCCGCGCGCCATGTTCCACGCTGCGGTCTCGGCTTGTCCGACGGCGGCGCCCCAGTGTTCACTCGTCCACACGCCAGGCCCAGCAAGGGGGTTCGGGTGCCGGGCGATGTCGCCGGCGACGAACACGTCGAGTACGGGCTGCCCGTCGGCGCTGAGGGCGTGTTGGGCAGCGTCGCAGAGCACACCCTCGCCGTCGCTCGTGACGCCGGATCCGGCGAGCCATTCGTTGTTCGGGAGGGCGCCGATCGCGACGACGGCCACGTCGACGTCGATGGTGGAGCCGTCGGTGAGCTGCGCTGCGGTGAGCCGTCCGCCGTCGTCGCCGAGCATGGCGGTGACGCCGGTGCCGGTTCGGAGGTCGACGTCGTGCTCGTCGTGGAGCGCACGCATCATCTCGCCGATAGCTGTCCCGAAGAGTTTCGCCATGGGTGCTGGCCCACGGTCGACGACGGTGACGGGGATGCGGAGGCTGCTGCAGGAGGAGGCGATCTCACCGCCGGTGAGGCCGCCGCCGATCACCAGCACTCTCCTGGTGGCGTCAGTCAGTCGTTCGCGGATCGCTGCGGCGTCATCGGCGGTGCGGAGTACGAAGACACCGTCCAGCGCTGCTTCGGCGGTGACGGGCCAGGGGCGGGAGCGGCGGCCGGTGGCGATCAGCAGGCGGTCGTAACCTACTCGCTCACCGTTCTGCAGGAGCACCTGCTTGGCGTCGGTGTCGAGGGATGTTGCGGCCTGACCGAGGTGCCAGTCAACGTCGAGGTCCTCGGCGTGCGGCAATTGTGTCGTGGTGGTGTCGGCAACGCCCGTGAGTACCTGTTTCGACAGCGGCGGACGGTCGTAGGGCAGGTACGGTTCGTCACCGAGCACGGTGATCGTGCCGGTAAATCCGCTCGTGCGGAGCGTCTCGGCGGCAGTGAGGCAGGCCAGCGACGCACCGACGATGACTACTCGTGCGTCCGCGGTGAGTGGAGCGTGCACCGGTTCAGCGGTGTCGGCTGCTCGTACCGGCAGACGTGCGCCCCCGACACGGATCGCCTGGACGGGACACGCGGCCGCAGACTGCAGCACCCGGAATCGTTCGGCGTCAGAGGGGTTCGGGTTGTAGGCGAGTGCTTCCTCGCCCTCAAACCGGAACACCCCCGGCGCGAGGAAGCAGCACTGCGCATAGCTTTGACATCTCGTCATGTCGACCGCGATCTCCACGAAGACCTCCCGGGTTCTCGTTCTGGGACGTTCCCATCGTCTGCGGCGCACCAACCGGATTCCTCCCACAGCCGCGGTAGTCCGATTACTGCCCTTGCAGTACGACAGGCGCGCCGAGATCTGCTGGCGGACGTCCGGAGTGTGCCGACGTGGAACGCCGCTGACGCGGCCAAGCTCATTCACGACGCTCGAGGTGGTGGCGGATCTGTGGAACTGACCGAGCTCCAGTAGCAGCTTCCTGAGCAGGAACGCCGCCTGGTAGTCGGCGAAGAATGTCTATCGACGGTGACCTAGGGCTGGTGTGGAAGATACCTCCGGGTTGTTGGTCAGCCGGCCGATCCAGTGACCGCGCTCGAGTAGGTCCCAGGCGCGCTTCCGGCCGGCGAGCAGTCGGAGAAGCCGGCCACGAAGTGGTCGGCGTTGGGGTCGCGGGCCGCCTGGTCGGTCTTGGCGGGCTGCTGACCGACCACGACGGCCTCGTTTCCGGGGCGGAAAAATGCTCGCGGCGGACGAGCTTCCGTATCGCGGCGGCGCCGATACCGTCGCGCGCCGGTGATGACGATGCTCGCGATCTCTGGGGTTCTTCGGGTCAGGCGAGCATGAGCTCGGCCCTCTCGGTGGACGCGCTCAAATCGCGTTTGGCCCTACCAAGTCGGCTGTCTTCGTGACGACGCCGAGGGCGGGGAACATGGACTGGAACCGGTCGGCGTGGGCGTCGGGGTCCGGGTCGTTGGTGGCGTCTTCGACGAGGACGACGTCGTAGCCCAGGTCGTACGCAGCCCTCGCCGTGGACTCGACGCCGAACGTCGTCGCTTGGCCGACCACGACCACCTCGGTGATGCTGTCTGCGCGCAGCCGTGCGTCGAGGTCGGTGCCGGCGAAGGCGCTCCAGCCGCCACGCACGAGGTTGTCGTCGCCGTCGGCCCGTTCGAGCAGCAGGGAGCCGTAGGCGACCGGGGCCGGGCGGGGGCCGCCGCCGTACTGGGTCGTGCCTGCCGGCGTCGCTGCGGGGTCGTGGCGGATAAAGACCGCCCGTCCCCCCGCGGTCCGGGTGACGCGGGCGAGGGCATCGACGCTCGCCACGACGGTCTCGACGGGGTGAGTGCGCTGGTACGGCGCGGTGCCGGCCTGCAGGTCGACAACGAGCAGGGCGGTGCGTTCGGTGAGAGGTCGGGGCACCGGTCCAGGGTGGTCGGTCACCCCGTGGCGCGGGTACTGCGTTTGCGGTATCCCGGTTGCGTTCATCGGCCAACGGGCGGGTTCGTGCACGTGTCGATGGCGGCGTACTCCCGAGCGAGTTCGGCCTGGTTCCGCTCGGTCCGCCACGACCGGATCCCGGGGGTCGGGGCGACGGCGGCGACCCACACGCACGCTCCGACGAGGACCGGGACGAGCGTCGGGTTCCCGCCGAGGGCGAGCAGGCCGCCGAGCGCGACCGCCAGCACGGCGACCGCGGAGCCGGCGGTGGCGATGACACCGGCGAGGCGGGCCGGCTGCTGCTCGAGGGCGGCGATCCGGGCGAGCGCGCGCTCGGCCCGGCGCT